>DAOWID010000176.1 GCA_030641115.1 Planctomycetota bacterium
CCGAAAAAGTCAAATGAACGTAAATAAAGTATTAACAATGAATTATGAAAAAAAGGACACTTGGTGGACTGGGAAAAAACGAACCCAAACGAACCCAAATTCAAAAAGCCAAAAATGAACGTAAACTTATTCTTAACAAAGGCTTATGAAAATAAACCGCCCCTTCCGGCCCGGAAAAACAAACCCAATCAAACCCAATGTCGAATCAGAAGCGAAATATTTAAAGTCTTGACAAAGGCCGAGACAACGAGCAAATTGGTATTCCGATTTCAGATGAGATTATTGCTTGGGATTTCTGACATTGTTTTTTGGGAGGATAAATCATGAAGCTGGATGTTTCTCGCGTTGACGTGTGGGCTGCCAGCATCAAGGATCGGCCCGGCGGATTAGCCCAGAAACTTGACGCCCTTGCTCAGGCAGGCGCCAACCTTGAATTTGTGATCGCACGCCGGGCACCTGGAAAGCCCAGAACAGGCGTCGTGTTTGTTACACCAATCAAAGGTGCCCGCCAAGTGAAGGCAGCCAAGCAGGCTGGCTTCAAAAAAACCGCATCGCTACGCGGCCTTCGCATCGCCGCCGGCGATAAGCCTGGTCTCGGCGCAAAACTGACGATACAGCTCGCCGATGCCGGCATCAATCTTCGCGGTTTCTCCGGGGCCGCCATCGGCAAACGCGCCATCTTTCACTTGGCCTTTGACTCCAGCACCGATGCCGGTAAAGCCATGCGGCGACTCAAGGCAGTCAGCGCAAAACTCTGACGGCTTATTTCTTTGGTGGCAAAGCCGCGGTAAGGACGTGTGAAAGCCTTTGTACCGCTCCGCTTGCTTGTGGAGAGAGAAACCGGCCCACTTGAGCGTGTGCCGGCTGATTCCCTACAGAATATATGCCAACCTCGATATCCTTCGAAGCAGGCAAATACCGCATTCTTCTCCTATCGTTTAGGCAAAACTGAGTATCTCTGACCTCGCAAAGCTAATCGCACTGTCGTATTTGCAGAGCCCTTTTCCATAAAGATGGGGCAGTCAATCAGAAAATCCCTCTCAAACAGCTAAAAAATGCGCGTTTTGAAGCAAAATTTGCGTTACCGGACTGGAAATTAGTGCCTTTAATGAGTAGAAGATACTAAGTTACGCGAATCTTTGCCAGTGATTGGGCCGAAAGCGGATGATCCGGCCTATCGGCCCAAGACAAGTGCTGAAGAAAGGAGCAGTAAAATGTGGACGCCAAGGTACCAAAACATTCCCAAAATTGCCGTTATAACGCTGGCTTTCGCCTTCTCTTGCTTTATAGAACCCGTAGCATTGGGGAGCATACGCAGCAGAAGCTCCAAATCGAGCAGTAGTAGTCTAAGAAGCCGGTCATCTTCAAGCTCGAGGTCCTCATCGGCACCTAAGGTCAGCAGACCCTCCACGAGAGTCACGAGCCCCACACGATCAAGCAGATCTTCCACAAGGTCAAGCACTTTTAGGTCCCCCACGAGGTCCAGCACGCTTAGGTCCCCCACACGGTCTAGTACTTTCAGGCCCTCTACAAGGTCAAGCACTTCCAGGCCTTCCGGTTTCACTGGCTTCAGAAGAACCACCAGACCCAGCATTTCCCAACCCAGCAGGGCGCCATCGAGCAGCTCATCCAACAGGATAACGTCGAGCCGCAGCACTTCCACGCAGACCAGGAGTTCGATTTTCACCCGCAGACCCTCCAGCAGCATCTTCAGCCGACGAACGCCAACAAGCTCAAGCAGAACCTCGCGCATTGGCAGCCCGATCGGTACGCAAAACCCGCCCACACCGAGCACCTCAAAACCACCTGCTACCAGCCCGAGCAGACGCATAGGCTCAAGCTGGACTTCCCGCATCGGCAGCAGGATCGGCGCCCGAACACCCTCGACAAGCACACGACAACCTACAGCTACAAATCAAAGTGGGACGGCGCGCTCAAGCAAAAGCGATTCCATTGGCACCTTGACAAATGACTCAAGATCCTCTATCTCAAGCAGCCGCTTGAGTCGCTGGAGAAGCTCGCGCAGCAGCAGCCTGTTTAGCAACAGAAGGACATCGACTCCTACCGCAGATAGAGAGCCTACAAACAGTTCAAGTAGACCTGAAAGCTCAGCCAGCGACAAGAAACCGCCTGTCTCTGGAAAACTTGGTGACAGCACTGCGAGAAGAGGCAGCTTTCTCAGCAGGTTCAGGAATAATACTAATAGATCGCCGGCAGAATCCCAGGCAACCGACAGGAAACCTGAAGAGGGTACAGGAACCAGCCGATTACGTAGGAGCACAAGCTTAAGATCTCGCGAACGATTAGTACCAACTTCAAGACTGAGAAAAGCCGCTCCCGAAGATCGAAGAACTATCGCCGGCACGACGAAAGCTGGACGGGATGGCCAAGAAAGCAGAATTCGCCGTGATGCCAGAACAGGACCCTCCTCGAGGACCCAATACGACCGTTCCCATGCGGTAAGGAACGTTCACCGCCACGAGCACGTATACAGGAACCGCCACAACAGGATATGCCACAGAATAGTCTGGCCCAGGTACCATTTTCCCGTATATTATGGCTATGGTCGGCACTATGCGGTTCGGCACGTTTATCCCTACCATCTCCGCAGATACGTTTTCGTCAGCATAGGCGGGTACTGGCCAATAGGATACACATACGCCCGCTATTACTGGTACGGGTGTCATCCGTACTCCTGGTACGGTTACTATCCTATCGCCCGCGAAGTCGAAAGCGATACGTACAACTATTACACCTACAACTACTACACAGGTGACGACAGTGCCGTGTCCGAGTCGTACCCGGTAACAGACGGTATTGAGCCCGTTGACCATACCACCTTTGCAGACATTCGCGAAAGATTGGCCCAGCAGGAAGCCTTAGAGCCCGACCAGACAACCCTGGCTGACACTCTCTTTGAAGCTGCTATTAATGCTTTTGAAGCCAGCCAGTACCCTGTAGCCATTGAGAAGTTCGCCGAAGCAAGCAGACTTGCACCTGACGATATGGTGCTTCCTTTTGCATACACTCAGGCCCTCTTCGCCAACGGGCAATATGCAGAGGCAGCCACGGTTCTTCGAGTGGCTTTGGCAAACGTTTCGCCTGATAAGGAAGGCGTTTTCTATCCTCGCGGCCTATATCCTGATGACGACACGCTTTTCGCACAGATTGACCGCCTTAGCAAACAGGTGGACCTCTATGGCCTTGATGCAGACCTGCAGCTTCTTTTGGGCTATCAATTGCTTGGCGTCGGCGAGCTTGACGCGGCTGCCGATCCACTTCAGCAAGCCAGGCTGGATTCGAAGAATATGCAGGCCGCTACGGTACTGTTAAATCTCTTAGACAAAATCAAGGCCGAAAACAGCGAAGCCGAAAAGACAGACCAATAAGTCCATGGCTGCAAGGCAAACCCATGACAATGATAACGAGACATCTAATGGAATCCGTGGTGGTCACATCCTTTGTTACACTGGTGGCCCCTTTTGCCCAAGCTGGCCACTGGGTGGAGTTTGCCGTCTCGCCCACGACTGATGACCAGGAGGCACCTGACATCTATGGCAACATTGTAGTCTGGCACGAGTTCGTTTCTGAATATGGGGACTATGATATTTACGTTGCAGATGTGAATGAGGCGGTAGAGCCCGTGATTCTTGTCATTGGCGATGCCAACGATCAGATGAATCCGGCCATCTACGAATACATCATCGTGTGGCAGGACTACGTTGTATGGGAAGATTCAGCAGACTGGGATATCTGGGCCGTAGACATTACCGATCAAGCGGACCCGGAAATGTTCCCCGTTTCCGATATTGCTTACAATGACGAGCAGGAGCCGGCAATTCACGGCAATACGGTTGTCTGGCAGGACGGTGAACCCGGGGATTTCGACATCTACGCCGCCGACATCACGGACCCGTACAACCCCACCGAATTCCTCATAGCAGCCTATGATGCCAACCAGCAAGCCCCTGCGATCTACAGAACCACCGCTGTGTGGCAGGACGATGGCATTCTGGGCGATGATGACATCTTTGCTGCTGACATTTGGCTGAGAAATAGGCCGCAAGAGTTTCCCGTCTCGTTCATCAAACATGACCAACGAAATCCGGCTATCTGGGCCAACATCGTAGTCTGGCAGGACAATTTCTCTGGACAGTGGGACATTTACGGCGCTGACATCTCTGAGCCTGGCAATCCCGTCGAATTTCCTGTTGCCACAAACGCTGCGTCTCAGATGAATCCCGATATAGACGGCAACATCGTTGTCTGGCAGGATGACCGGAACGGCAACTGGGATATATTCGGCTATAATCTTACCACACGCCGCGAATTTCAAATCACGGACAACCCTGCCGAACAGACACACCCCGCCATAAGCGGAAACATCGTAGTCTGGCAGGACAACCGCAGCGGAAACTGGAACATATACGCAGTCGTACTTGACGGGCCCGAAGTCGCACAATGCCCCTCCAAGATAACCGGCGACACCAATGGTGACTGCAAAATCGATTTTCTGGACTTCGCGATAATGGCCTCCGAATGGCTCAAGTGTAATCTTGAGCCGAAAGAAGCTTGCCCGCCATAACAAGGATAGAGATTTGGATTTGATGGAGATATTAAAATGATCAAGAACATGACGGTAATTTCGGTGGTTGTTGCTGTGAGCTTTGGCTTGGTGTTTGTGGCTGGCTGCGAGAGCAGTGCGCAAACCGGCACGGCAGTCGGTGCTCTCGCCGGTGCCGGGTTCGGCCAGTTGGCGGGCGGCGATGCGGAATCGACTGTGATCGGAGCAGCCGTCGGCGGCGCGGCCGGTTACATGCTGGGCAACGAGGCCGACAAAAGACAGGCCCGGGCTGAAAGAGCTTGCATTCGAGAAGAAATGAAGTACGTCACTGTCAATTTTACCAATAGCAACGGGTCCATTAGCCGGGTCAGACTGAGAAAACAAGGAGTCGGTTATGTCGGCACCAGAGACGAATACTATAGCAAATTGCCGACCGAAAAGCAGTTGAGACCGGTGTACGGCTTTTAGCGGTCAGGAAACTGTCGTGGCCCAGATTAGGAGGAATATATGCAGCCGTTTTGTCCCCACTTTGCTTTTGAGAACTTGACCATTGAAAAAGTGGCGCCTTTGAGGTATAATTTGCGTTACGGACCACCAAGCTGTTGCCTTTTATGTATAGGCAAAGGCCTTTGCAAGGTGGTTGTTTCAACATGGCCAGGTAAGACTGTAGATTGCAAATTGGACGAAGAGGCTCGTAATGGACAGGCGGCTGCGAAACGCCTTGGAAGGGCTCACGGACGCGGACGCGGAACACCGTCGTCGGGCAATGGAGCCTTTTGTCAGAGCAACGTTTGGAATCTTCAGCAGGTATCTATACCGTTACCTTGGTAACGAGGTGGAGTGTGAGGATGTGCTCGAAGATGTTTACGCAGATATTTGGGAAAATCCGGGTCGCTTACGCAATGTCACAAATGAGAAGCAGCTCCTTCGGACCGTGTATCTGTACTATATGCGGAAGCGCCTGAGAGAAGTATATAGGAGATTGAATCGGAACCTATGTCTACCACAAAGCTATATGAAGAATCTCGTTGCCCCGGAGCTGGGCGTTTTGGAGACACTGTCTCAGTCGGAGCTTCGCCAGGCCCTTCACCGCACGTTAGGCAAGCTCAAACCACGGGAGCGAAGGGCTATAGAGTTGTGGATGGAAGGTATGTCCAACAGAGCAATAGCAAATGAGCTCAACACTACCGTTGGAGCAGTCAAAATGCTTGAATTTAGAACCATAATGAAGCTTAGAAAGATGCTACACGACTACTGTCGCGAAGACTAACTGTCTTTTCCTTATGGGAGCCGGAAAAAATGCACGATATAAACCGAGAAATTAATGAATTACTGATTGACTACGCCGGAGCCTTGCGTGATGGCCGTATACCCCTCTTCCTGAAATCCCTTACACGTGAGGAAGCACGCAGGATAGCGTCTTCCCAGGAGTTTTGGGATGCCACCGAGACCACGCGGGTCCTTAATGGTGTTGGATTCGCGGACAAAGCTGTGACTTCAAACGTGGGTCTATTCATATCTCGTGTTGATGCTAAGGTTGCCTCTCGATTGAAGAAACGCAAGACGTCCTCCCAAGAAAAGAGCCTGGCCACGCGAAAAACGTCAAGCAAAGGTCAGAATAAGATTGGCAAATCAGCGTGATTCTTGACTGCTACCAATGTTCATCCTGCTATTTCGAGGATAAGGACCGCTCTACCCGGATAATAGACGACTCTACAATCTCTCCATGGCAGCCCAAGATGGTGTTCACAGATGCACTGGTCGTATTTGTTTGCATCGAACAACACGATGGGATAGAAGAAGTAGAACAGGCCGTTGAGGAATTTGCGGCCCTTTCGCACCTTATAGGCAAAAGGCAAATCGTATTGTGCCCGAATGTTCACCTGTCGATCGACAAAGCCCCGGAACGCCAAGCCATAAAGCTGATTGACCGGCTTACCACCATGCTGGGTGAGGGCAAATATAAGGTGCACCGTCTGTCTTTTGGCTACCACAAAAAATATGGTATGGAGTGTAACGGCAACGTGGGCAGCGTCGTCGGCAGGAGGTTCTACGGCTCCGAGCAAAAGCAGTTCCTCAGATTCTTAACTCGACTGGGTGTCTGTCCGCCCGAAGCCCTGCCGGATGACATGCCTGTCTGGGCCAAAACTCTCCTCGAACGACGCTTGAAGTTGTTGGGCAGCCGAAGAGAAACCTACACCGTAGCCAAGAAAATGCTCCAGGACCAGCTTGAGACAACAGGTCACGCTGAGCTTTGGACGTGCATGTTGTTTGAGGGGGAGAGGAAACCCATGGACGATTATCTCAGCAGTTTGTATGAAATCATAGACAATCATCCCGATGTAAAAGTGCACCGTGCGCTGAATCTTAGTGTCTCCGATTTTGCCAATGCCGCAAGGCACCTTTTCCATAAGTATCCTGAGGCAATCGAATCAGGCAGGCTACGCATTTACAACAGTCAGGTTTCCGACATAGAGTTCTTGTTAACCGGAACCGCAGTTCTTCTTGCCTTTCCAAAGAAACCCCGTAAAGCCGGATCCCATGCAGGAGAAATATCGTTTGGAATTTACTGCAAGGACGACTACTTTGCCAAGAATCTGATTCAGTGGTACCGGACTTTTCTCGTCGATGCGCGATTTGGACAGATTCACACGGAGTCCGAGCTAAGCAAGGTCATTGACGAACTACAAGAGGAGATGTTCCAAGACCGGCACGATTAGACTCCGAGAATCACTGTCCAAACCAGCTTTAATGCTAACAGTATAGAATACGAAATTAGGGTCGAAGCTGTGGATACGGTTTCATCTGCGGCGGTGGTTGTAGCCTATGTGGCGGTACTCACATTTGTTGCTGTGCGAGCGCGCGCAGCCCGTGACTTTACGGAGTTTTCACTGGCAAGACGAGCGTTGCCGCTGGCATTAGTATTTGGAAGCCTTGCTGCAACATACGTCGGACCCGGTTTTTCCATAGGCTTTGTCGGCAGAGGTTTCAAAAGCGGTTTCCTCTTCCTGGCCGTAGGCCTGGCCTACTCCATCCAGAACATACTGGTCGGACTTCTCGTTGCACCCAGGCTTAGAGGCTTGAAAGACTGTCACACTCTCGGTGACGCCATAGGGCAGAAGTACGACCGGAAGTGCCAAATCCTTGCCGGGATTATCTCCGTTAGCGTATGTACGTTTTTTGCTGCGGTGATGGCACACGCCGGTAAGGTTGTGCTAAAAGACATACTTGGCCTTCCAGGCTGGTCCTCGGTTATTATTGTCGTAGGTGTAACCGCCCTATACACGACTCTTGGTGGGTTGCGCGCAAGCGTAATAACCGACGCCTTTCAATTTACCACATTTGCCATTCTACTGCCCGTCACCCTGCTGCTGGTATTGATGTTCCATCTTAAGGGCGGTGCAGCAGCCTTCATGAAAGAGGCGTCCACTATCACGGCTGCCGGATACGCACAGGCTTCGCCCATGGAGATATTCGGGTTGCTGGCGGCTTTTCTGCTCGGAGAAACGCTCATACCGCCTTACGCAAACCGGGCCTTGGCATCCAGGACTACCCAGATATCACGCAACGGGTTCATATTGGCGGGCGTCTTCAGTATATTCTGGTTCACGGTTATGATAGCTCTCGGAGTCGCTGCCAGAAACATCGTTCCACAGGCAACGGACGAAGACCATGTCTTGCTGAACCTGGTTAAAGTAACTATGCCTACGGCTGGTTACGCCCTTCTGTTGGTAGTGTCGGTTTCCGTGGTTATGTCCAGTCTCGATTCGCTCCTGAATGCCGGGGCTGTAGCATTTACGCAAGACATCGTCAAGCCAGTCCGCCAGTCGTATGGCGGACTTCAGGACCGTACTGCTTTGAATATTGGCCGTTGCGCCACCATTGTCATCGCTGGGATTGCCGCCGCCGGCACACCCGTGGTTCCCAGCATCATCGATGGCCTGCTTATTTGTTACACCATCTGGGCCTCAGCGATCCTCCCTGCTCTCATAATCGGTTTATGGATCAAGAATCCACGTCCGCTTGCCGGAATTTTGTCGATGGGCGTCGGCACGCTCGTGGCTATGATTGCCGTGGTGCTTTTGCTCCTTTTTCCTTCTGCCATCGAGACCTCGGTAATCATCGTCCCGGCTCTTGCCGCAGCGCTATTGGCCTATGCACTGGGGCATTGGATCGCGAAGGTCAAGTCTGGAGCGTGAAATATGGAAGTAATTATCTTAGTTCTTGTAGTCATTGCGGCCTTATTCGCTATAGTTAGTGGCATTTGGGTTGCAATTGCCTTAGTAACTGCGTTGTTTGCGCATCGATCTGTGCTCGGCACACAATGTCAAGTAGACGAGGAAAGTGGCGATTAGAACGACTTGGCCCGCTTTTGCAAGGCTTTCATGTTGGGCCGTTTTATTTTCCCCCTCATCTTCTTACGAAGGGGGAAAATAAAACTACTTTACTCGAATTTACAGAAAGAATCTTACACTACCGCAAATATGAATCCCTCAGCGCACTTTCCCATCATGATGTCGAGGATGATTAGTATGCTTGGACTACTTATGTTAACACCTTTTTTTGTTGCAATTTTGCAGAACTCATTGTTGCAATGAAGATTTCAGATGTATTTCTTCAAGTACTAACCTCGTTACATCAGCAACGCTTTCACTGACCTCTTTTGAGAGATCGCTGTTCAGCTCTACCGTCTTTGGCTCTACGCCAATGAAGGTAATTTCGCAGTTGTCCAGATCAGGATACACCTGCTTTAGCAACTCAAGGGCGTCCAGTGTCCTTAGCTGATGGGCGGAGTGCATTTGAGCTTGTGTGGCTCCCAGTTCTGCGTAGTCAAATTTATAGACCGTGCCTGGTTTTCCTCCCGCACGGATAGCATCGATGATTATGATCTTCTGCGGCTCATTTACGTAGGATATAAAACTTAATAAATCGCATCCGCAATCTATAATCCTTACACAAGGCGGCATGGGGATTTGGGATAAACCATCTATGGTGTGTAATCCTACTCCCTCATCACTAAGAAGTCGATTTCCCACTCCAACGATCAGGATGTTCCGGCGGGAGTCCTTTGCCTTGTCTTTCAACAAGGTGCTGCTCATTCGGAGTTCACCTCAACTAAATGGACAGCACAGGATATGCAGGGATCGTACGCTCTGACTACCATCTCTAACTTAGGGCCTAAGGACTCTCTTGACTCATCAATCAGATTCTCAGTTGAAACGCGAAGATCCTTTTCGATGTTAGCCTGATTCTGAGCCGTCGGAGTGATAACATCAGCCTCGGTTAGCCGACCTGCTTTGTCAAAGCTATAGCTGTGATAGAGCGTACCTCGCGGTGCCTCAACAGCACCAACCCCTGTACCAGCCCGGCACCTAACTTTCGCAGGCTTTTCTTGCTTTATCCCCTCTCTGAGCAGTTGGTCAACAATGTCCAGCGATCTCTCAATGGAGTAGACTATTTCGACGGCCTGCGCGGCATTGTTGTACAGCATGTTCTCCGGCAGCGGATCCAGACCCAACTTTTCGTTGGCGTTTTTGGCCTGCCCAGACAACCTTTTCCCGTTCAGGGCTATCCTCGCCAGAGCTCCCACAGCGAAAGGCTTACCTTGAAACCAGCTTTGCTTGGCGTGAGAATGCGCTACAACTCGCTCTTTGCAGATCTCCTTGTACATGCTGACGTCTTTAGTATCCCCGATCGACAGCCCTATCTTGTCCCCAAACAAGCTGTATCCGGGTCCGTCCGGCAGCAGCGCGGCGTAGATATTGGGCGAGGTGCAGAAATCCGGCACCTGCAAGCTGGAGACCAGATCAACACCAGCAAGGCTCTGTTCCAGACCCCTCTTGAGCTGGTCCTTCAGATCGCGCAACTGGTCCCGGCTCGGTACTTTTCCGAAACCGCCAATTACTGCATTTACAGAATGAATAGCTCGACCACCTATTGTTTCCTGGATGGTATTGCCCAGTTTCTTCAATTCCAAACCCGTCTTCACTTCTTGGAGGTGATCAGATGCCAAGGCGATTGCGCTTGGATAGCCTAAGAAATCAGGAATAGCGAGACAAAATAGATGAAGCGCGTGGCTTTCAATGTTGCCTCCATGTACCAAAAGCTCTCTCAATAGGCGTGTCTGTGAACTAACTGTGATACCGAAGGCTTTCTCAACAGCCATCAGAGAAGCTACAGTATGAGATGCCGAACATATCGCGCATATCCGCATCACTATTGGTGCTACTTCATCGTAGGCCCGGCCAACTACGAGTGGCTCAAAGAATCGGGGGCCTTCGAAGATGTTCATATTTACTTCCGCCACCTTGCCGTCTTTAATGTTTACGGTGATGCCACCGTGCCCCTCCACGC
>DAOWID010000143.1 GCA_030641115.1 Planctomycetota bacterium
AACGACGCCGACCCAACTGAGCAGATGTACGTTAAGCTCAACGGCGAGAAGATTGACTACGACGGTGATATGAATGACATACGGCAAGCATCGTGGCACGAATGGAATATCGACCTGGCGCAGTTCGGTATCGACCTGTCAAATGTCACGGAGATGGCGATTGGCTTTGGCAATGAGACTAATACAACAACGCTGGGCGGTTCAGGTATTGTTCACTTCGATGATATTCGACTATGTTGGCCCAGATGTCGTCCTGAACTGCTTGCGGTTGCGGGCGATTTCGACGGTGATTGTCTCGTTGGTTATGCGGACCTCGCCATGGTGGCAAGCGATTGGCTGGCCGCTGAAGAGACTATTGCGTTTGCCGCCAATCAAATGCAGGAACCGGCCACACCAGTACTCTGGTACAAGTTTGACGAGACCACGGGCATTGCTGTCACGGACCACGCGGGCTTCTATGATGGCACAGTGGTGAATCTGGGCGATGATACCTGGGACACGAGCGGTGGCCGTGACGGTAACGGCTGTATCAATCTCGCGGCTGGCAGTCAAACATTCGTTGAAGTCCCACCGGTGGCACTTAACTTTGCTTCAACGACGCAGAAAATAACTTTTGCGGCATGGGTCAATACGGACCCGGATAATCCTCAGAACAACTGGAATGGCCTCTTTGGTGTCAGGGCTGCCGACGCCGACCCAGTTGAGGACGGGTCTGAGGTTGTGGAGGCTCACTGCCCGACGCCTCCTACGGACGACCTTGCTCCTCGTGTGGAATGGCGTGTCGCGGGCAATCTTTTCTGCGCAAGCGACACACTACACATCACCGATTTTGCAGGTCGATGGAACCACTACGTATTCACCAAGGATGCCAATGCAGACATAATGCGTATCTATCACAATGGCCGACTCGAAGTTGAGGTTGTTGATGCGAATTCCGCTGCAGACCCGATGTTTGAAACGCCGGTTGGCTGGTTTGCCGTCGGCGCAAGACACATATGGTGGGGTAGTTACATTGGCAAAATAGATGATTTCCGGGTCTATGATTATGCACTGTCGCCCGAAGAAGTAGCATGGTTGGCTACCGACGGCACCGGTAGTCTTTATGTGCCGCTCGAGAGGGTGACGAACCTATACGACGTTCCTCCTGATATAATTGACTTCAAAGACCTTGTGGTACTTGCGGACAATTGGCTTAAGGAGCTGCTGTGGCCATAACCGCAGTGTCTTGCTGCAAAGCTGACCGCGTTTTCGCTCCGCCCGAACGCGCTGGGCCTTCGGGAAGATGACATACGGATTCGCAGTGCCCCGTTAAGTTATGAGCCCATAAGGTTCGCCTGGGAGCAGGAAGTTGTCAGCACCATTGAAGAAATTGCTTTGTCTTACAATCGGTGTAGTATGCCTTGTTCCAGCGATCGCTGGCGCACAAGTGGAAATAACATCAATTTTGCAGAATGCCGAGGCCGTCGGCCTGTATGGAAAATTCGAACTGACCTTCACCCTTTCACAGAGCTACGACAATCCCTTCGACCCAAGTGTAGTTGACGTCACGGTTGTATTCACCGAGCCCGATGGAAACACAGCGACGATACCGGCCTTTTTCTACAAAGAATACGATTACATAAACGGGCGTTACGTCAATGGACGCAATCCCTGTTGGAAAGCACGCTTTGCCCCTTCCAAAGAAGGCGAGCACAGGGTCAGCCAGATTGCGATTGTTGATGCAAACGGCACGACTACAACTGACCCCCAGATAGCCTTTACCTGCATCGAAAGCAGCGAAAACGGCGTTATCAGGGCAGACCAACGCGACCAGTATTACCTGCGTTACGCTAATGGGAGCCCATATTTGCCTATTGGCCACAACGTGTGCTGGCTACCTGATGGTCGCGGTGACTGGGAGCACTACTTTGCATCGATGAGCACTGCAGGCGAAAACTGGACTCGCACCTGGATGACCCATTTCTATCAGGGGACAAGTCTGGAATGGAGAAGCAATAAACGATACTACGATGGCGTAGGGGTGCTTAGCTTGCCAATTGCCTACAAGCTCGACCGGATAATTGAGTTCGCTGAAGAAAACGGCATCGGTATTCAGTTAGTCCTGCAGCACCATGGCCAGTTCAGCACCAATGTTAATCCCAACTGGGACGACAACCCCTATAACATAATTCATGCGGCTACCGATGGCGGATTCCTTGCCGACCCGGCGGAATTTTTTACAAATGAAAACGCCCGGCGGATAACCAAATACAAATATCGCTACATCGTCGCCCGCTGGGGTTACTCAGGCGCCATCCTTGCCTGGGAACTGTGGAACGAGGTCCAGTATACCGATGGTTGGCGGAGTAACCAGCCAAGTGTCGTAGCATGGCACGATGAAATGGCAGACTACATTGCCTCGATCGACCCTTTCAATCACCTGATCACCACCAGTAGTGACATTTCCGGCTTCGACGCCCTCTGGAGTCTAGATAATATTGACGTGATACAGGTCCACCACTATGGCGCTGAAACGATAGCATTTCTCACCAACACGGCTACCAGACTCTCCAGTTATGCAAAGCCAATCATTATGGGTGAATTCGGCGTAGGCAGCACGGGCAGTGTCAGCGTGCCGGAGTGCAATCACAATGACTTAAACGAGCCATACAAAACGCAGATGCTCGAAGCTCTGGCTCTTCACAACGGCATCTGGAGTGCGTTTCACCTCAAGTCCGGCGCGAACCTGTGGTGGTGGGATTGCTACATTGAAGCACTTGATCTCTACGACCAGTTCAGTGCGCTTTCGAGTTACGCTGAAGGAGAAGACCCGGCGGCTCACGAACTCTCCAAAGCAGACTTAGATACATCAGGGCTGCCTAAATGGGTCTTGGCAAGTCCTGGCCTATCAGATTTCTGGGCCATATCGACTCAGACAGCCTTTACTGTCCAACCGGACGGAACCGTGCCTGGGACTGAGAATCTTTCCACATGGCTACACGGTTCGTCCAAGAGCTCCTACCGGTCTGATCCGACTTTCAATATCAACCTGATCGACAGTGATGTGCTCAGAATACACGTGCAGGAGGTTTCTGGCTGGGGCAAGAACAGTCTGCGCGTACTTGTTGATTCGCAGGAGGTCTTTTCCTCATCTTATGCAAATGGTTCAGCGAGCTTTGTGATTGAGATTGCACTTCCGGCCGGTCAGCACACCGTGCAAATCGAGAACACAGGGCAGGATTGGTTTAATGTCTCCAGCTATGAATTCATAAATACTGCTGAAGGTTGCCTCGAATTCATAGGGCTTTCGGGGGCCGACCACGCCTACATTTGGATCCACGATGTTGGCAGCCGCTATGGCAGAACTGCCTATGGAACCTTTTCCGATGTCAGCGTGGTTCTTCGGGGCATAGACGATGGGCCTTATGCTGTGGAGTTTCATGAAACCCGCGGACCTGGAGGCATCATCCAAATCAACAATGTCTCTACCGAGGCAGGCAAACTGCTTCTTGCTCTTCCCGACTTCACCAAAGATATTGCCGTAAAGGTTAAACCTCGCTGCATACTAATTGATTTCAATGACCTTGCGGTATTCAGCGAACAGTGGCTCCACGAAGGTCCCGGGCTTGGCGCCGACCTCAATGACAGCGGCAACATTGACTTGAAAGATTACAGCATTCTTGGCGACTATTGGCTCGACTGTCGCCCCGCGGCCTGGCCATTGTAGTGACAGTTGAACCAGACTCTTCCACTGTCTGCCGTCAGCAGAAGTGGCTGTTTGACAACACGCTCCCGCACGACAGCTTGCATTACCACGACTGAGTTTGTTATAATTGTTGCAGAAGAGCATACTGGCAAAAACTCTTCATCTCTCCTTAGGAGAGAAGGATAAAGGTCATGCGCGAACGAAACGGTTTTACGCTAATAGAGCTTCTCGTAGTGATTTCCATTATCGCCCTGCTGTTGGGCATCCTGATACCCGCCGTTATGAAAGCAAAGGAGCACGCCAAACGCATGGTCTGCCGCAACAACGTCAGGATATTGGGAATGGCCAATACCCTCTATGCTCATGAAGAAGACGGCTGGTATGTTCCAATCATGGACAGAACTCAGGGCAGCAATCGCTATTGGCCCGCCAATCAGCTGTTCAGAAAACTGGTCGGTTATAAAGACAAGCAGAGCGAGTTCGATAGTGACTGGCATGCGCCCGAGGAGTTTCTCTGTCCGACCGACGTGATCTCAAAAAAGGAAAGACCCGATACTCAGTGGGACTCGTGGATCAGCTACGGCTACAACCTGACGGATTGGTACTTCTCAGACTGGTTTGGCATCGACTATGCCGGACATAGGAACACTACTGTTCGCAGTCCTTCCGCAGAACTCATATTCACCGAGAGCAATGACTGGTGGCTTTGGTGGTGGGGAGCCAATTACGAAGATGGATGGGACGTTCTTGGCCAGGATACAATTACACCTTACAAACAGGTCGGCTGTGACGGCCCAACCCTGTATCGTCACAGCGAGGGAGTCAACATGGCCTTTTACGATGGGCACGTCGAATACATGAAGAAAGAAAAGGTTTTCATTAAAGATGCGTGGGATGAGGGTACGCCAGGGATGTGGTCGGTCTTCAAGAGTTATCCGCCAACACCGGCTCAACAGAGTCAATTGCCAAAGCCGTAGCAGCATCTTCGCGAGGAGTTATTTACTTGTCACCGCATCAAGAATCCACGATCCGGCCTTTCTCATCACATCGCAGAATTCTGTTCAACGGGAGGTTTTGACGGCTTCTCTCCTATACTCTTGTATGCTTCCTTTCTTCTCTGCCGAAATTCCTCGGACCAGTCCCACCAGCCAATCAGAAGCGCACTGAGTGCGTACCCCAAGCACCCTAAAAATGCCCCCATTTTCTCGACTTCGCGCCTACAACCAATGTACAACCCGAAAACCCGTTATCTGCCAATTCCGCGAAAATGCTCCCTTTGTAAGCTCCGTAAGACAAAGGCTTTACAAAAATCTAAAAAATTGTGAACGGTTTCAATGGACGGTGCTTACGTTCTCCTGTCTGTGAAAAAGGGGACATCACTCCTACCTGACTGGTGAAGGCTTGCACACCGGCTACACTATTCGGATGTCGGCATAGGTGGGTAGAGATTCGGGAACGTACTCTTTTTTACTAAAGTAGGTGCCAAATTTTTCAAAATCGCTATTGGTAAAGGGGGCAACGGGCTGGGCAACACCGAGGGGTGCCGATGCCAGGGCCGGGGTGCAGGTTAGCTTTGCGACTATATTCATACCAATCTCCTTGACTGGCATCGCGAAAAGCCCCGCCAGCGCTACCGGTCGATACTATATTTATTCCGTACACTCTTCTGCTTATTTAATCCATTCAAAATCAGTAAATATCAGTTCTCTAATGTTCCGGCCCTCTATACTAAAACCTTTTGCCTTGTTCCACCCCGACAGGGGTTTCTTGTCAAAGTGATTCTTAAGCTCTTTGGCCTCCACAATAATATTCTGCCATTTATCCGAAGCATCGACATTTACTTCTGTTGAGAAATGTTCAGCCTTTATCTTCAGGGTCTTCGGCTCTTTGGAAAAAACCTTAAAACTCAATTTCGCTCCATGGGGAGCATACCATTTCGGATCATTCGGCTGGTCAGTCCAAAAGTGATCGTGCTTAGGCTTGAACCCCTTGGCCCCATCGGGACCGACGGTTGGTATAACCTTGATGGCAAAACAGCCTTGCCCGTCAGAACCCCGGTACATAACCAGAGACTTCTTATCTGTCGCAACAGCTTTACCTATTCTGGCGGGAATAACTGCTTCAAAATTACTTGAGAGCACAATTGTAGACTCGTACCTGACATTCGCATAGGCAAAGAGATACATCTGCGTATCAACAATAGGCATCTTCGCGGTCCAGGCCTCATTGTTCTTAACCACTTCTGCATCGCGCCAATTTCGACTGATGTTAAACGGCTCATTAAGAGCGTAATATATCTCAACAGATTCTACTTTATCCGGACAGTCTGGTTTGAGAACAAAGGAAGGTACACCATCCTTGCCGATCTTGATTTCTGACCTTGGATTTTTGGGCCATGGGATATCCTCGCCCTTGACCCACTTATCCATCCACAGGTGATTGTTATGGCCTACCTCATCGGTATGGTGGTGACCGCGAACCTGCTGCGCACAGGCCCAGGATACGTTCTTTGGCAGGCGGTTTAAGGTATCATAGGACCTGTCCTGATTTCCGTGATGGTCATTGGTTCCGTTCAGGAAGAGAACAGGACACTTGATGTAAGGCGGATATGCTTCCGGCGCAATTGCTGCCATATAAGTCTTATCTTCTAAAGACGGTTTTGCGTTTGACGGTTTAAGGTCATACTTATGAACCCTGCCTCTGTGGAACTTATTCCAGCCAACACCGTAAAACGAGGTAATCGCTTTTAGACGCTTGTCCATTCCGAGAGACCAGATAAGAGTGCCGCCGTAAGAAACTCCGAAGCTGCCCATGCGGTCTGTATCCACCTCCGGCTGAGTTGCCATATAACTCAGCGCGCGTCTGGCCATTGCATACCATATATAATCAGATGTAGCTTTGACGTTTAGGCCCGGCCCTGGGTCCCACGTGGGTGAATGCATATCGCCGTGCTTAAGCGTCTCGGGATATTTTGTGAAATTCTTGCGCCTGTCATCCTTACCGCAGTAATCAAAGCTCATGACAGCATAACCTCGCTCAAGAAATTGCCTGTCTATCCATAAAGTCCCCATCCAGCCATGTAT
>DAOWID010000168.1 GCA_030641115.1 Planctomycetota bacterium
GAGCTTCCAGTCCATGCCGTTCGAGTACCTCAACGATGGTTCGACCGGCAAGGCCCTTTATTCAGAGACCGAGCGGACCTTTGAGTTCCCACAGGATTTCACCAGAAAGGGTGTGAAATCTCTGACTCTATGGTTCCAGGGCCAGTCAGGATCTGTTGGCAGCTTCAACTATAATCCCGTAACGGACGTCTACACGATGACCGCTGATGGCTGGGATATCTCCGGCACCGCTGATGGGTTCCACTATGCCTTCAAGCGACTGTCGGGCGTCGGGAGCATTCAGGTGCAGGTGCTCGGTCTGACGAACACGAACGCATGGGCCAAGGCCGGCGTGATGATTCGTGAGGACCTGGACCCGAACTCTGCGCACGCGATGACATTTGTCACACCTGGTAACGGCGTTGTCTTCGAGTATCGTCCCACCAAGGGCGTGGACAACGTAGGCGCAGCAGGCCAGGATGCCGCGATTACCGCACCGCACTGGGTGAGAATCACCCGCAGCGGCAATAACTTTACGTCTGAGCATTCGGCTGATGGGACCACCTGGCAGACGCTGGGTACCACGCAGAACATCCCAATGGCCTCTACCGTCTATGTAGGCTTAGAACTGTCGAGCGGCAACACGGCTCTAACCTGCGCGGCCACATTCTCTGATGTAACCATCACAGGCACGGTCACGGGCCAGTGGCAGTCACAGGACATTGGCATAACCAGCAACGATGCTGAGCAGCTATATGTGGCTCTTGAAGATAGCACTGGTCAGGCTAAGGCCGTGCCGCACCCAAATCCCGATGCCGTACAGCTTGATACCTGGCAGCCGTGGAACATTGACCTTGCCGACTTTGCGCCCGTTGACGTTACAAAGGTCAAGAAGATGTATATTGGTGTTGGTGATAGAAACCTTCCGAAGCTTGGCGGTTCAGGCATGTTGTACATTGACGATATCGGGCTGTATCAGCCCAGATGTATGCCTTCGCTTCTGCAGCCGGATGCTGATTTGACTGGCGATTGCGTGGTTGACTATTTAGACCTTGAGATAGTCGTGAACGAGTGGCTTGGTACCGGTTACGAGATTACGCCGGTGGATCCTGGCACCGCCGGCTTGGTAGCACACTACGAATTTGAAGGCACTACCAACGACAGCGCGGGGGCCAACCACGGCACCACAGTTGGCGGTCCCACCTACACCGCTGGCAAGACTGGCCAGGCCGTTGACCTTGACGGAGTTAATGATTACGTTGATTGCGGCGCTGGTCCCAGTTTGAATATCATAGGTCCCGTCACGGTTTCGGCGTGGATCAGACTTTCTGCAGGAGGCGTCGCTCAGAAAATTGCCGGCAATCAGGATGGCACTACGGGTGGTTACAAGTTCGCCGTATTCAGCAACGACGTGATTGAGTTTGAGATTCGAACTTCTACGAACTCCGCTGTCCTCAACAGAAGTGTTGCCGGGGGAACAGCGCTTGCGGCGGGTGTTTGGTATCACGTGACTGGTGTCTATTCCGAGGGTAATTACATCCGGACATACGTCAATGGCATGTTGGACAGAGAGTTGGTTACGACAGAGATACTGGGCAGTTCGACAGGTACTCTCAAGATTGGTTGCGAGCCCTACAACACCACGGTTGGCTTGTTTAACGGGCTCATCGACGAGGTCCGCATTTACAGCCGGCTCTTGTCCGAGGCGGAGATTGGCTGGCTGGCCGGCAAGACCGAGCCATTCAGTGAGCCGTTTGACCTATATCAAGATGGTACGGTCGACTTCAAGGACTATGCACTGTTGGTGGATTCGTGGCTTGAAGAGCTACTGTGGCCACAGTGGTAAAGCCTTGCTGCAAGGCTGGGCAATCAGCCGATGATTTTGCACCAATCCGGGGCCTATACCGTCTAACTCGGTGTAGGCCCTGCTTTCTTGTGTGCTCGGCAGGGCCCACCCACTTGCAGGTGCGGCTTCGACTGAGCTCAACCGAAGTCAAGTCCTCTGCACAAATTCGGTTGACCAGAAAAGGCTAATCTGCGATTATATCCTGTTGTTTAGTCTGATTTTTGTTTGTTTTGCCGGAACCTTTTTGGCAAGCGCCGGTCTAATTACTAAGGGACGCTGTGCACTCAGAGACTGCAAATAGCAGCATTGACGACGCTACGTTGGTTGAGCGGTGCCGGCAGGGCGATTCTGCCGCGATGGAAAGGCTCATTCTCAAGTATCAGAATCGCATCTACAACGTCATATTGAAAATATGTACAAACCGTGACGATGCTGCGGAACTCACGCAGGAAACATTTGTCAAAGTAATTGAGAGCATAGGTAAATTCCAGAGCAAGAGTAGTTTCTATACCTGGGCGTTTAGAATAGCCGTCAATCTGACTTTGAATCGTTGCCGGAGAAATGGAAGGCTTGGATTTAGGAGTCTGGATGCTGAGGAACATGCGCACGACGCAGAGACAAAGCGCATGTTGAAGGACTTTCTCAGCGATGATAGTGCACCTGATCCGGCAGCAGTTGCGCAGAACAAGGAGCTCTGTGAGATAGCCATTAGGTCGTTGACGGAATTGAATGATGAGCAAAGGACTGTGGTTGTTTTGCGGGACATTGAAGGTATGAACTATGCGCAGATTGCAAAGGTCCTCGATATTGAGTTGGGCACCGTCAGAAGCAGATTAAGCAGGGCCAGAGGCAATCTGAGAGAGATTATAGAGGCCATTTACAATGAAGATGAATCAAAATATAGACGAGTTGCTGAATAGCTTCATTGACGGAGAGCTGACACAGACCCAGCAGAGCGACGTTCAGCGGTTGATAGCTGATGATCCGCAAGTTGCGCGGCGGCTCCGTGAACTTCAGGCCTGCAAAGCTTTGGTTAGCTCTTTACCTCGTGCTGAGGCGCCTGCTGGGATACCGGAGCAGGTAAAAGCCTCGCTGCAAGCAAAGACGTCTCGAGAGTCAGTCCGCCGCGGGCGGATCTATTCTGCCTCCGGTGAGGCATCGCGATTCGTGCTCATCCGCAGAGTCATAGCTGCCGCTGCTGTGATTGGTCTGATCGCTGTTTTGGCAGCGGTCATCCAGACCTTGATACCTTCTAATGTCGCCCCCGATGGGCCGGGACCCGAAGTCAGGCGCGCAGCCAGCGGTTTCAGCGGCAGGCTCGAATTGAAGACGGCTGTCCTCGCTCAGGTTGACCGATCCATCAAGAAGGCAATCCACAACAATGGCCTGTCAGATTGTGTTACCCCGACACAGGTGGACGGCAGGAAGGCGTATTCGTTTCGATGTACCAAGGAAGGCTTGAATCTGCTCTTGGCTGACTTAGATAACGTATGGCAAAGATTTGATTCGGCAACTCTATTTGTTGACACGGAACAGTTCGGCAAGCCCATAGTGATTGATGCCGTCACTGCTGAGCAGACTGCGGAAGTTGTCAATCAGCTGATTAGCATACCAAAGCCGTTCTTAGCTTGGAATAAGAAAACGGATAAGGACTTGCAGAGCGAGGGAGATGACAGCCAAAAGGTGAGCCTGACGATCATAGTTTCTGGTAGCGAATAATGGATTACTGATTTCGCTCCATTTCAGCGCTTCAAACCCTCTGAGCACCAGCAACGCAAGCCAATCCCCAGGATAATAGGATTGTGCCCGCTTCTCTTGGATATCATGCCAATTCTATTTACCGATCGCCGATTGCCTGAGCCCGTCATTCCTGCGAAAGCAGGAATCCAAGCCCCTCCAGTTAGTATCATGTGAAATTCTTTCGGCAATTTTCAACTGTGATTGGTCTCATTGCCATCTTTTGTGTACCTTTTGCTGGTCAAAGGCAGAGGGCAAAAAAAATTGCAACAAATTTTTATTTTTGGCTTGACAGTTCTATATTTGTCGAATAAACTCTAATGAAATAGAATACGGAGTCAAAGATATGTCTAAGTCAAGAAAACTTAAGAAGGGCAGGCGCAAAAAGCTGGCTGCGGAGTTAACCGAAGCTGAATGGGCAATAATGAAAGTCGTTTGGGAAAAAGGACCCTGTGCGGCAGGAACTGTCCAGGAGACCTTGGCAAGAAGTAAGGATTGGGCCTACAGCACTGTCAAGACCACCATGGACCGCATGGCAGAGAAAGGGTTCCTGGAAATCGACAGAATTCGCAACCTTCAGCTTTTCCGCTCCCGCATAAGTGAAGTTGATGCCAAACGTGGAGAATTTCGCAAGATGCTCAAGCGCGCTTTTGACGGCGCGCTTACTCCTATGATGCAGTTTCTAATTGAGCACGAGGGCCTTTCAAAAGATGAAGCATCACAACTGCGCAAACTTGCAAATAAAACTAAAACCAGGAAAGATTATTGATCCCTGCGCAGTTTAGCCGTCGTTGGTACGGCGATGGATTGAGCTCATAGTTTAGCCGTCGCCGGCACGGCGACGACATAAGCTGGGAGAGCAAGAAAATGAACCAGATAATTGACAGTTGTTTGACGGTTTTGAACAGTATTGGCCGGGTTTTTTGCGATTATGCAGCCGGCATGTTTGTCCAATCCAGCGTCCTGATTGTTGTGCTCTTGATTATTGATTTTCTGTTGCGAAAGCGCGTGCGGGCCACGTTTCGGTACTGCGTGTGGATGCTCGTATTTGTAAAGCTCGTTTTGCCTCCGACCCTTTGTTTGCCAACAGGCATTGCTTATTGGTGCGGTGATTATTTATCTGTCGACTCACCCGTTTTGCGACAGTTACCAAACATTGTTCACCTCGAATTTGTTGGAACGCCCCCACCTCAAGATTTCGCACTACCCATTGAGACGCCCAAGCCCCAACCGTCCCGAGTGTTCCCTGAAGCGGTCGCTCCGCCTGCATCCGCTGTTTCAAGTATGGAACCCATTACGTGGCAAGCAGTCCTCTTTCTTGTTTGGCTTGCCGGGGTATTAGTTGTCTCAACTTTGCTTATTCAGCGTATCAGATTTGTTAAATGGCTAATTGCTCAAAGCAGCTCTGCGGAGGGACAATTACTTGATGTTCTAAATGAGTCTCGCCGGCGACTTGGCATTCGCCGCAGTATTGGATTAAGGCTGTCGAGCGATACATCGAGTCCCGCTGTCTGTGGGCTTTTCAGGCCGATTATTTTGATGCCGACTTCTCTCCTTAACGACTTGTCGCCGGATAAGCTGAGAGCCGTCTTCATTCATGAGCTGGCCCACATAAAAAGGGGCGATTTATGGGTCAATTTCGCACAGACTCTTTTGCAAGTCATCTATTTCTACAATCCGTTCGTCTGGCTTGCAAACGCGGTAGTCCGCAGGATTCGTGAGCAGGCGGTTGATGAAATGGTCCTTGTTGCCCTTGGCCCAGAAGCCAAAAGTTACAGCAATACTCTAATTGATATTGCTGAGATGGCATTTTGGCGAACGAGTTTCCGCCTGCGCCTTATCGGCGTAGTAGAATCGAAAAAGGCATTGAAAAGGAGGATTAGACACATGTTAACTCGACCGATACCAAAAAATGCGAAAGTTGGTGTTGCAGGCGTACTTGCTGTCATTGTTGCAGGGGCGGTGCTGCTGCCGATGGCAGCTAGGGCTAAGACATCAGAAGACTCGTCACGAGTGGTGCATTTTCCCGAGGACCGCTCTTTGGGACGACTTCTGATACAAGACGCAGACACGGTAAGACAAATCAAGGACTTCCACCATTGGATAGGTAAATCCGACTGGTGGAATCCAGACTGGGAATATCTTGGCGAAGCTAAGGGTGATGTTACTGTCCCGGCGGGCAAACGCCTCGCTCTTTTTGTAAGCAAGGATGCATGGAAAGACTTATCGCCACTTTCGGAGCTCCAGCCAAATGACCTGTATATGTTAGGGCTCCCTGGCTCAGTACCAGACCCCGTTAAGCCGGATGACAGATGTATGCCACATATCACAGGGCTGACCGGACTGAAGGTACTGAACCTCAATTGGACCAATGTCAGCAGTAAGGGTCTACAGTTTATTAGAAACCTCAAAAGACTGGAATGTTTATATCTGCCGAACCAAATAAGTAATACGGGCTTGTCTCATGTGGCCAAGTTGCGGTCACTGAAAGGATTATACTTTAAGCAAAACAAGGTTACCAATAGCGGCTTAGCCCACCTTGCAAAGTTAAGCTCTCTTGAGGAATTAGAACTTGGTGGGGGTCGCACCAGTAATGTTGGATTAGCTCATCTTGCAAAGTTACCGAAACTTAGATACCTCCTCCTTTGGGGCGATTTCAGCGACGCCGGAATGGTCCACCTCAAGAATATCCTTTCACTTAGGATTCTGCAACTTGGAAGGCTCCCCATTACCGATGTGGGTTTAGCACACTTATCAAATCTTGGTGGACTGGAGAACCTAGATCTCAGCAGTACACGGATTACCGACGAGGGCCTTGTTGCTCTCAAGTCGATACGCTCGCTGAAAAAACTAAACCTTGGGGGCACTGAAGTCACTGAGAATGGGTTCCTTCATCTCAGAGACATCAAAACGCTTGAATATCTGGGGCTGCCCAGCGAAAGTGTGACCGACAAAGGTCTCAGTTATTTGGCTGAATTAGGCAAACTCAAGCATCTTAGAATGCCCAGTCCGCACTATGTCAAGCCAAACATGGATAAGAGACTTTATACTGATGAAGGGCTCAGAGAATTGGCCAAACTCCAATCTCTCGAAGAACTGTTCATCGCGGGCCTTGGTGTTACTGACGAAGGTATGAGCCATGTCGCGAAACTCAAGAACCTCAAAGACCTTCATATCTTCGGTTGTCCGATAACAAACGAGGGACTGGCTAAATTAACGGCACTAAAATCTTTGAGAAGGCTAACGCTATACAAGACGAAGATAACCATCTCAGGACTGGCCGAGCTCAATGTTTGAGGTACTCCCAGTTGTCCAGACCAAAATCTTAGATCTATAAGGTATTATTCTGGAGTAGTAGCATCTTCTTTCTTTTTGCTTCTTTTTCTTTCTTGTTAGATCCTGTTAGATTGTTAGTTTCTCTGTGCCCAGAC
>DAOWID010000480.1 GCA_030641115.1 Planctomycetota bacterium
GTGGGGCTAAATATTTAGCCTGCGGTTCCCCGTTTTCACGAGGACAAGTTTACCGCAGGTTGTGAACCATAAAATCAATATTGACAGACTACTAGGTCAGTTTCCCTTCTTGTCACTCCTGCGAAAGCAGGAGTCCAGGAGGCCGATGACGGAGTGGATTCCCGCGAAAGCGGGAATGACACTAAAAAGCAAGCGAGCAACAAAAGACGTCCGCGATCAGGTGTCGAGAATGGCTAAATACATCAGTTACGAAGAATCCGGCGTGAGCATTGATGCCGGCGAGCAAATGGTTGGGCAGATTTATTCCAGCCTGGCCAGTACGTTTGGGCCGAGAGTTATGGAATCCAAGAATACCTTTGCAGGCATGTTTCGACTCGATTACGACGAGAAGCTCTTCAAAAAGAATTACAGGAGTCCCGTCCTTGTGGCCTGCACGGACGGCGTGGGCAGCAAGGTCCAATTAGCCGCCAAAATAGAGAAGTTCGATACCGTCGGCATCGACTTGGTGGCCATGAACGTCAACGATATGTTAGTGCAGGGTGCTGAGCCGTTGTTCTTTTTGGACTATCTGGCCGTTCATAAGCTCGAACCCGCGATAGTGGCTGAACTTGTAAAAGGCGTTGCGGCCGGCTGCAAAATGGCTGACTGCGCACTGATCGGCGGAGAAACCGCAGAGATGCCCGACACATACAGTGAGGGCGATTTCGATATGGCGGGCTTCGCCGTCGGAGTGGTCGAGCGCAAAAGAATCATCACCGGAAGCAACATAAGGCCCGGCGACATCATACTGGGCCTTGGCTCAAGCGGTCTGCACAGCAACGGCTATACGCTCGCACGCAATATATGTTTCAAACAAAAGGGCCTGAAGATGACCGATGCGCTCGATGAGCTTGACAGCGCTGTGTTGGGCGAGGTACTGCTGGAGCCAACGCGAATCTACGTTCGGCCGATAGTCAAATTGCTGTCGCAATACAAAGTCAAACGTATCGTGCACGGGATGGCACACATCACCGGCGGGGGGCTGGTTGGAAATATCCCGCGAGTGCTGCCGAAAGACTGTAACGCCGTGCTAAGAAAGACGAGCTGGCCGACACATAAGATATTCACGTTCCTGCAGAACGCAGGCCCTATCGAAGAAAGTGAAATGTACAGGGTCTTCAATATGGGGATAGGGTTCGTATTGATAGTCGCCGAGGATTTTGCCAATTCAATAGCCAAGAAACTGACGAGATTCGGCGAGAAGGTCTACAATATAGGAAGAATCACCACCGGCACCGGGAAAGTCACACTCAAATAATTTGTATCGTCCCAAACGTTATGGGTGAAACAGATTTCATGGATTTATCGCCTTGAGGCAATCCGCCCCGGCGGACCGTATTCTGTGCGATGCTGTGGTCTAAGATGCACAAGACGAGGTACATCAAGTTCATTACTGCACTGATGATCTACGCTGCGTTCGCTGTGTATCTGTATCAGCCGTATTTTGAGGACTTTGGTCCGCCGCAGTACCTTCCGGTCTTAAATGCTTGTCTGGCTTCGTTAGGCTGTTACGTGCTTAGTCGCCGCTGGGTGTCTGCGTTTGGCGGCTCGTTTTTCGCAGGGGCAATCTACGGCTTTGGGCCATTTACGCTTGGTCTTGCCAAGTACCACCCAACGGCTGGATTGTTGGCGGCAAGTATACCGTGGCTGTTCTGTCCGGCTGCGTTTGGCCCAAAAGGCAGGTGGCGGTGGGTGAATTGGCCGCTCGCAACTCTACCATTTCTGGTAGTACTGCTATTCTTTCAAATATCTGCTCATTACCGCTTGTTCGTTGTTCCAATACGGGCAAAGTTGCATTCAGCGGACTTAGCCGGCCTATTGGCGCCGCTCGTTATGGCTGAGCGAAATGCAGCGTCGATAGGATTCTACCATGTCCCAATAGCAGCACTGATTATGGGTTTCGCTATGCTTCTGGCGGCTCGAAGGCTCAGCGTAATAGCGATTCTCTTGCTCGGAACTGTATTGGCCTTTTGCAACTCCTTGTTGGGAGTCAGTCCGATTATCTGGCTTAGCATCGCAGTGCTGTGCTGCTCAGTAATAATTGGTGCAGGGATACAGGGGCTTGCATCGGCAGGCTACGCCGACAGGAAATGGGTTCTGCTAACAGCAATGATTATGGCCGCGCTTTCCATCGTGACACTACTGCTGGCGACGAAATACTTCCAGATATTCGCAGGGCTTGGAGCAAAATACGCAAAGCTCTTGGTGGAAACAGCCAAGATGTATATTCTCGGCTCAGTTGCAGCCATTATCATATTCTTTATCGCACGTGCAAAACTGCAGTTGCGTTGGCTGCGTTGGATTGTTCTTTGCTCGGCAATGGCGATTGACATCTTCCTCGGCGCAAGATTTATCGTCGATAGGATTCTGTGACTCGCGACTCGTGATCCGAGTATCGAGGATCAAGCATCCAGAATCATTTCCTACGTCTTCTAAGACACAACAGCCCAAGGCCAAGCAAGGCAATTGTCTCGGCGGAGAGCTGGCTGGCCTGCAACAGGCTGGAAACCGCGTTTTCAGTACTGCTAACTGCGTTTTTGCCGGCAAATGTGGGCAAAGAGAGGATGTCGAGACTGTGTAAAGACTGTGGGCAATTCAGCCTAAGATTTTCCCGGATTTTTTTCTTGCTTGGCAGGCACCGCACCCGTATATTCCAAGGTAGCAGTCAGAGATTGCCGTGGCATTGACTATATCTGTGGGCTGGGGTTTTTTTTCGGTTTGCGGATACTGTGACCTCCTTGTCTTGTTCGCAAACCGTTTTTCCTCAGCCCCTTTTTGCAGAGACGACAAAATGTTAAGGCCCCGTGTTCAGATAATCGGTATCGAGTTTCAAGTGTTCAGCATAGAGATGGTATTGGGATGGGTCGCATTCTATCTGCCCGCTATAGGAAAGCACTCGCCAGAAACGCAAGTCGTCCTTCTACGCACGTCTGAGCCAAGCTCGCTCGCCCTTGTCAGGCGATAACCTTTACGTTTCATGCAGCCACGAACTGCGTTGGCCAAATGAAGTTGGTGCCAGATTGTGACATCCTCTAAATATGGCAGGTGTTCGGGATCGCGTTCATACAGCGGAACCCGGCTGGGTTCATACTGCGCGTCTACCTCCGATGTATCCTTTAGGGCCTCGCAGTAACATTCTCGGCACTGTTGCTTTGCTTGTTTGAAGGTTTTGCCCGGCTGATACCAGTAGCAGCTATCAGCAGAGCAGCCCGCCGCCAAAAGTGTAATTAGCGTGACTATGGTCGTGATGCTTTTCATGACGGTTACAGAATCTCCCGCTCGACTTGGCCGAGGTAGAATCGGCCGTCGTTACGCATAAATTTAAGTATGGCTTCAAACTGCTGGTCGATGAAGCGTGCATCGTTTGAAACCATTGCTATTGCGATCACAGCGCTGGTCTTGGCGTCCTGGTGGTCAACCTCAGAGATCGAGATATTGAACCTGCTCTTGAGCCTGCCGATAAGCCCTTTGACGATACTTCGCTTTGCCTTGAGCGAGGTTATCCCCTGCATACACAAATGAGCAGTTAGCACACCAATAAGCATTCTTCACCAATTACCAGCAATTTTTCTTTCTATTCCATCATTTCGCCGTATTATAGGGAGATTCTGAAGAATATCAACCGATAGGGCTTGAAGCTGGAAACCAAGTCGGTCAGTTTGAATAGGATAGCCTATGATCAAGTACAAGCATGCTCTCGCACTGTACCCGTATTTCGGGGGCGGTACTGCCACCATGGCGACTTTCCCTCCGACCGGTCTTGAGTACATCGCCGCGAGCTTGAAGGACCTCGTCGGTAAGGTGACGCTTCTCGACCTTCGTTATGACAGGGCCTACCAGGACCTAAACGCACTGGGCAGGTTCATCGGCAGTGAGATCGATCTTTTATGTATCGGCATCCAATGGCAATCTCAGTTCAAGAACGTGTGTGATTTGATCTCTCAGTTGCCTGCTGAGGTCTGCACGGTCGTCGGAGGCTACAAAGCGACCGAGCAAGTCGAGTACCTGTTTGAGCATTGTCCGAATATCGACATGATCGTACGAGGCGAGGGCGAAGAGATCATCAAGCAGATCGTCACCGGCGTCCCGTACAAGGACATCCGTGGGCTTTCCTATCGGGCCAACGGAAGAATAATCCACAACGAAATCCATCCTCTGCCTGACATCACGCGTATCGCGTTTCCCGATCGGTCCCTGAGAAAGCACGATTATCACTGCGTTTTGAACGGTGTTCGGCTCACCAGCCATACGTTCGACACGATACTGACAACGCGGGGATGTCCGTTCAAATGCAAGTTCTGCACATTCAGTCTCAATCCGCTGGGGCAGAAGAGGAGCTACACGGAACGCCCGCTCGAATCGGTCATCGAAGAATTGAAGATGATTACCGCCGATGTCGTGCTCTTCAGCGATGACAACTTCTTCACGAATCCGACCAGGAGCGAACAGCTTTGCGATCTTATTATCGAGAACAAGATTAACAAGACATTTGCCGTCCAGGCCCGAATCGATATGGCCAGGTATCCCAGGGTCCTGGCCAAGGCGGAGAAAGCGGGCTTCAAGGTCTTCCTGATCGGGATCGAGTCGCCGCACGACTGGATCTTGAAGCAGCTTAACAAGGGTATCACCCAACAGCAGGTCCGCCAGGCCTTTGCGGTGCTGACGCAGTACAACTTCTATCTGCATGGCTACTTCATCTACGGCAACATCGGCGAGACGGAAGAAGAGATGCTCTACATCCCCAAGTTCGCAAAAGAGATCAAGGTCGATTCCATCACCTTCCAGAAGCTCCGCATCGACAAGTTCTCGCCCCTAAAGGAGGTGGTTGAGAAAACGCCGGGCTACTACTACAAACATCTCGGCGGCCCCGTGTATTCGGACCGTTACGGGCGCAAGGAGCTCAAGCAAATCCGCAACCGTATCCGGTCGGAGTTCTACGATCTGGGCCAGATCATCCATATCGTCAGAAAGGCCCGGCGAATCGGGCTCGTCAGTGGCCGCGACTTGACAAACGCATTTCTTAAGCTGCCTGTCTTCATTTATGGGTTGGCCAGAAGAAAAAGGCGAAAGACCAGATAAGAACCCCACGTGAAACCCATTCGGCTGCGCTCAGGGCAGGCGTGGGGCTAAATATTTAGCCTACGGTTTTACCGCAGGTTCTGAACTGCCGTGTCAAGATGCGAGAATCGAGCATCAAGTATCGACTTACTCTTTAGCCCCGTGCTTGAGCAGAAGTGCTGGGACCTGCTCATATCCTTGCTGCTGTGCCAAGGCCAACGGAGTCTCGCCCGACTTGGTTTTGGCATTGACATCGGCACCTTTGGCGATAAGCAGCTCTGCCATATCCTTGTCGTCAACGAAGGCTGCCAAGTGCAGCGGCGTATAGCCGCCATCGTCCGCCGCATTGACATCAGCACCCTTGGCAATAAGGGCCTCTGCCATATCCTTTTGGCCTCGATTGGCAGCAGCATGAAGCGGCGTCTCGCCGCCCTGCTTCCTGGCGTTCACGTCAGCGCCGTTGGCAAGCAGAAGCTCCACCACATCCTTATAGCCTTGACCCGCGGCGATGTGCAACGGTGTGTCACCGGCGACGGCCTCGGCGTTGACATCAGCAGCTTTGCTCAGAAAAAACGCTGCCATATCCTTATGGCCCGCAGAGGCCGCCAGGTGCAGGCATGTCCAGTCGCGATTATCCGTTGCGTTCGGATCGGCGCCGTTGCTGAGGAGCAGTACTGCGATATCCTTACGGCCCTTGTAGGTAGCCAGGTGCAGAGCTGTCCGGCCAGCCTCGCCGCCCTTGGCATTGATTTTAGCGCCGGCTAAAATGAGCGTCTGGACCTGCTCGATTCCACCACTATTGGCGGCTTTGTGCAGCGGCGTAAGAGGTGGCACCGCACCCGCTCGTTGCTGCCCTGGGCCGGGCGTTTTCTTACAGCCGCCAGCGATAAACGCTAACACCAGAACTAAGCAGAATAGCTTTCTCGCTCTCATCTTGAATTGTCTCCCATAAATACTGAATAATCTTGAGAAATACTTGATACTCGTCTCTGGTTTAGCAAGCATCAAACAACCCCTGTAGAATACCAAAGCCGCCTGCTTGCGTCAAGAAAGATAGAATCCATATTTGCTTGCCACGAAAACTGGGTTATAGTGTATATAGGGAGGTCAGCAAATCCAACCGCGGTGGTTAGCAAAATCTGTTTCCCTCAATACGAAAGGAGAGCAAGATGAGAAGAGCCATTTGCGTTGTTCGCAAGTGGTTGTGTTTCAAGGTAGTTGGAAAAATCTTCAAATCGTATTTACCCCAACATTGCACCATAACTGCTCATTTTTCTTCAGCTAAAAGAAGAATTACTGCAAATTGACCCCAATA
>DAOWID010000334.1 GCA_030641115.1 Planctomycetota bacterium
GGGAGGGAGATTGCGGTCGTGCGAAACGGATGGATGCCTATGAGCAGAAGGCGGTTTCGTTGGGGCGTCAGCGTTTTATCCACCCCTGTTTTGGTTCCGGCTCGACCGGGTTAGGACAATAAAAATATGAACGTTTACTTGAAGATCGCGTTGCTGTTCGTGTTGAGCATTGGTGCGACCTGCTATAGTGAAGAAAAACAATCAATCAGGGCAAAGTGGGAAATGCCGGCGGATTGTACCCCGTTTGCCCAGCCGAGAATTCAGGATTTGAAGGAGGAGTTACGTAGGACAGGATATCGACTCGTCATCGCGATCCATCCGAAGAATCCTGACGAATCGAAAGCAGAAACCCTTTCGCGGGATCTATACATTATCAACGCTGATGGCAGTGGACTCAAGCAGTTCACCAATACCCCACACAAGGACGAACATGCACCCCGCACGTCTCCAAACGGGAAGTTTTTCACTTACAACCAGGGCAAGTATCTTGTGGATGTAAAGACTCTGAAGACAAAGCGAATCAACGGAGGTTATGTCTGGACGCCAGATAGTAAAAGAACTGTTCAGTGTGGCAACCAAGGTATTGTTTATATGGACATTCAGACTGGGAAAAGGAGCATACCCATCCCTGTGAAGCGAAAGGTATGGATTGTTGATATGACGTTTGACGGCAAATGGTTTATTTTTGAGATTCGCAACTACCTTGGCAGCAAGTATACAATAGATTTCATGTCGTCAGACGGAGGCGAGATACGAAAGATGCCAAATCATCCCAAGCATACGGGCGAGTGTCATCCCGCCCTCTCTCCGGACGGCAAATGGATGTGCTGGAATGCCGGTGGGGGCGTCGCTATTCGCAAGTTCGACCCATCGTTGCCAGGTGGTACGGACGGCAAGATAATCAGTCCACGTAACAACGCAAAGGTTATGGGTCAGGACCCTTGTGGTCGTTGGTCGCACTGCGGGCGATACATAGCGTATGTTAAGATCCCTTCCAGCGGCAGTTGGAGACTGCACAGTCCTATCTGTATTCTGCGTATTGCTGATGGTAAAACCATCACCATCAGTCCGCCAGGATGGGTTGGCCATCACTGGGATTACGATTGGATTCCACCGACCTCCGGGTCTGAGCGCTGAAGGCAAAAGGCAGGAATGGTGAATGAGAGATAGACCTATGAAACTGAGGGTAGGAGTTTTGTCGGCGTTCCTGACTCTCTTTACCGTGTTTGGGATGTCTTGTGAGAAAGGTGATGACTATAGAACTGCAAAGGCGCCAAAGGTCATCAAGACAAAAACCGGGATAGAAGTGGTTGCGATTCCAGGAGGTTGGTTTGAGATGGGCAGTAAGAAAACGGCACCTGACGAATCGCCCGTACACAGGGTATGGGTCAGCCCCTTTTGGATGGATAGATATGAAGTCACGCAGGACGAGTTCAAGAAGTATCAACTATCCGACCCATCTCATTTCAAGAATCCAAAGCATCCCTTAGAGCAGATGAATTGGACCGATGCAGCCCTTTACTGCAACGAGCGCTCACTTGCGGAGGGTCTTGAGATTTGCTACGACGAGGAAAGTTGGCAGTGTAACTTTCAGGCAAACGGATATAGACTTCCCACGGAGGCGGAGTGGGAGTATGCCTGTAGAGCAGGCACCGGCACAAAATACAGCTTTGGCAACAGCGTGCGCAAACTAAAGGTCTATGCCTGGTTTGCTGAGAGCTCATCGGGAAAAACGCATCCTGTTGGGCAAAAGAAACCCAATCCGTGGGGGCTTTACGACATGCACGGAAACGTCGCAGAATGGTGCAATGATTGGTACTGCGAGGACTATTACAAACAGAGTCCGGCCAGAGACCCAAAGGGGCCAAGTAATGGAAAGGAGCGGGTCTTGCGGGGCGGCGCATGGAACTCCAGTGCCGACAGTTGCCGGTCATCCTATCGTACGAGTGACCCTTCCATCGACGATACTTGTCTCGCGAGTGATGCTATAGGATTTCGCTGCGTGAGAAATGCGCCGCAGAATGTATCTACCGAAGAGACAACAGCCAAGGAGAACCAAGTGCCAAATACATCCAAAACAGGATTCCTTTACGATGACATCTATCTCGAGCACAAAACGACGGAAGGCCATCCAGAGAGACCCGACAGATTGGTCGCGATAGTTGAGAGGCTAAAAGCGAACGGATTGTACTCCGAGTTATTCAAACTTTCGCCAAAGCCGGCTGCGCTGGAGTGGATTTCAGCAGTTCACACTCGTGACTATATTGAGCGAGTAAAAAAGCTGTGCCAGGAGGGCATCCGATATTTGGACTCCATGGACACTCCAATATCCCCGGAATCTTATGAGGTCGCACTGGCAGCGGCGGGAGGAGTGCTCGGTGCCGTCGATGCAATCATGGAAAAGAGGATTACGAACGCTTTTTGCGCGGTTCGGCCCCCCGGCCACCATGCCACAGAAGATGCGGCGATGGGGTTTTGCATCTTTAACAATGTGGCTATCGGTAGCCGGTATATTCAAAAGAAGTACAACCTGTCAAAGATACTGATTGTGGATTGGGATGTGCATCACGGCAACGGAACTCAGGCAGCGTTTTACGATGATCCCACCGTTCTATACTTCAGCGTTCATCAGTACCCTTTCTATCCAGGCACCGGAAGCGAAGCAGAAAAAGGTAGCGGCAAAGGTTTGGATTACACGATCAATGTACCTTTGCCAGCCGGTTCAGGAGACGGTGATTACCTGGAGGTCTTCGAAGAGAGACTTAAGCCGGCAGCTCTGGCCTTTTCTCCGGACTTTGTGCTTATTTCCGCGGGATTTGATGCCCACGAGAATGATCTTCTTGGCAGCATGAAGGTGACTACGGAAGGATTTGCGGAACTGACGAAGATCGTCAAGGAGATAGCGGAGAAGTGCTGCGAAGGTCGGCTTGTTTCTGTCCTTGAAGGAGGTTATCATCTGGAAGGGCTGGCCGCTTCGGTGGAAGCACATATTCGTGTTTTGATGAAGTAGAAGGGCACGGAATGCTATTTCATACCTGGCCTTTCATACTATTTTTTCTGATTGTATATCCGGCCTATCTGGTCCTGAAAGGGACCAGGCTCAGATTATTCTGGCTCTTGGCGGCCTCTTATTTGTTCTATGCGTCCTTCAATCCTCTGTATCTGATTTTAATCTTCTACTCAACTCTGCTTGACTACATGGTGGTCGTGGCAATGGACAAATGGGGCAGGAGGAAGATATGGCTTCTCGTAAGCATAGTAAATAACCTCGCTCTACTGAGCTTCTTCAAGTACGGTAGTTTCATCGCCGAGAACCTGAATGTGCTCTTATCCTCATTGAGTATCCCGTATGCCATCCCGGCGCCCAGCATACTTCTGCCTGTAGGCATATCGTTCTACATCTTCCAATCAATGAGCTATACCATCGATTTCTATCGCGGCAATATAAAGAGGGAGACGAGCTTCATAAGGTATGCAACGTTTGTCTCACTATTCCCCCGGTTGATGATGGGCCCAATCGAGAGAGCTAAGAACCTGCTGCCACAACTTCATGAGACGCCCAAATTCTCGGCACAGGATGTCACGGACGGGCTTTCTCTATTCATTGTTGGCTTTTTCAAGAAAGTTGCTCTGGCTGACTATATGGCTCTTTATGTTGATAAGGTTTATGCGGCTCCCGGCCAGTTTCAATCGCCGGCGTTGATGCTGGCAACGTTTCTGTTTTGTTGGCAAATATACTTCGACTTCAGCGGCTACACGGATATGGCGCGCGGTATAGCGCGGATGATGGGCATCCGTTTGATGCTGAACTTTAACAACCCATACTTGGCAACAAGTCTTGGCGACTTCTGGTCAAGATGGCATATCAGTCTTTCA
>DAOWID010000206.1 GCA_030641115.1 Planctomycetota bacterium
TACAGAAGAATCTCGGTGGGTAGCCGGAAGCCGGGAACAAGAATTAGGACCTACGGTAAGAGGAACCTTGTCATGCACTGTCCAAAATGTGGGACAGAAAATCCAGATGATGCGAAATCGTGCCAGTCCTGCAACCGGGATCTGACACACATCTCATCAACGGCTCGGAGGCTGGATGCAAACGCTGTTGCGTCACTGGTTTTGGCGATTCTGAGTATTGCCCTGCTATTCCTGCTTGCAGGAATACACATCATATTAGGAGTTTTGGCCGCTGTCTTTGTGTGCCCTGCGGTAGGAATTACGGCATTAGTCCTTGGCATCATAGCGCTGGCGGAAATCAGAAGAAGTGCAGGCAGGTTGAGTGGCAAAGGTCTTGCTATCGCCGGAATCACCATCCCCACAGTCTGGCTATCTGCATTGTTTTTATACCTGGGCTATTCGCTTAGAGCTAAACCGTATGCGCACAAGGTGAGGCAAAAAGCCCAGTTCCACACGATCGATGCCGCATTGGAACTCTTCAACCATGAGTTCGATGGTTATCCGCCTTCCGATGCGGTTGATAGTGTCGGCCAGCCATATTGTGGTGGAATGAAGCTCTGTGAAGCTGTGATGGGTCAGGACTTACTTGGATTTCACCCAGATTCAGTCTTCAGGGCTGATGGTATGGATCCAACTGGCCAGAGGGACCTGTATCTCGAGAGTATAGACAAAGACAACCTCAGGGCAAGAAGAGGACCGTTCACACCTGCCGCAAGTGCCAACGCCCATAAGCTTATCGACGTATATGGCGGACACAATATTGGCCCGTTTGGAGATGGTGCGTTCGTTCTATGTGATACATATAAACGTGAGCACAAGAGTGGAGTAATGGTAGGTATGCCCATACTCTATTACAAGGCAAATGCAGCCAACAGCGCACATGATGTCAACAATCCTGACAATCCCGAAAACATCTACAATTACAAAGACAATCACGCTTTAGTTGGTCTTGGTGTACCGGGTCAGCCAGGCAGAAAACATCCGCTTTTCGCAGACCCCAAAATCTTTTACGAAATGACCAGAAACTATGAGATCACAACACAAAGCAGACCGTTCAGAGCAGACTCTTATATTCTGCTTTCCGCTGGTAAAGATGGCTCATACGGCACAGAAGATGATATCGTAAACTTTGACATGCGATGGAAACCGAAGTCAAGAAGGTAAGAACTATGACTGATAGTGAAGATTTATTACAAAAGGTGAGCGACATCTCGACCGACAGCGAATTTTTCTCACCTGTACCCAAAGGCTACAAGAAGGGAAAAACTCGCTACGTCTTTGTTATGGGCACGGTGATGAGCGGCTTGGGCAAGGGCATATTTTCATCCTGCCTTGCCAAGCTCTTACAGGATAAGGGCCTTAAAGTGGCACCAATCAAGCTCGAAGGCTATTTGAACGTAGACTCCGGCACGCTGAATCCTTTCCGCCACGGCGAGGTATTTGTGCTCGACGACGGAATGGAATGCGATATGGATTTGGGCACGTACGAAAGGATACTCGACCAGGATTTAAGCAGGGCAAATTTTGCAACCAGCGGCCAGATATTCAGCTCCATCCTGCACAAGGAACGCCACGGCGACTACCTCGGCAGAGACGTCCAAATGATCCCCCACGTCACCGGCGAGGTCAAACTAAAGCTTCGCCAGTTGGCAGCCGATTCCGATGCCGATGTCGTATTCGTCGAGATCGGCGGCACCGTTGGCGATCTGGAAAATGCCTATTATATCGAGGCGACGCGCGAGATGGCTTACGAAGAGGGACCTAATAGCAGTTGCTTCGTGGCCCTGACCTACATACTGGAACCACCAACGCTCGGCGAGCAAAAATCAAAGGCAGCACAATTAGGTATCAAGCAGCTCATGCAGCTCGGTATTCAGCCGCAGATCATCGCCTGCAGGGCAAGCAACCCCGTCAGCGAAAAAGCCCGGCAAAAAATCAGCGTATACAGCAATGTTCCCTTCGAAAGGGTCATTTCTCTGCCCGATTCTGCCAGCATCTACATGATACCGGCAATGCTCAGGGACAATGGCCTGGATTTCGAAGTCCTGAGACTGCTCAAAATCGAGGACAGAATCAATCTGCGGCACGAACGAAAGGCCTGGGCCCAATGGTGCGATTTCACTGACAAGATCGATGCCAAGGACTATCAAATAACCATCGGCATTACCGGTAAATACACATCCGTTCGTGACAGCTATGCCTCGATAATCAATGCTCTCGAGCACGCCGGCATCGCACTCGGCTGCGACGTAAAAATAGAATGGATCGAAACAACGACTATCACTGACGACAATGCAGCCGAGAATCTCAATGACGTTGACGGCATTATCGTCCCCGGCGGGTTCGGAACCCGTGGTGCGGAGGGCAAAATTGCCTGCATAAAATATGCCAAGGAGAACAATCTGCCCTTTCTGGGGCTGTGTTTTGGATTCCAAATGGCCGTCATCGAGTTTGCCCGCAACGTTTGCAGCTTGAAAAAAGCCAACAGCACAGAGATTAAGCCGGAATGTCCTGAGCCGGTAATTGATATATTACCAGAGCAGAAGAAAATTGAAGGCCTCGGTGGAAATATGCGCCTCGGCGGAAGAGATATAGAACTGAAACGCCGGACGCTGGCATGGAAACTCTTTGGCAAAACGGATTCGGTCAGAATGCGATTCAGACATCGCTATGAGGTTGACCCTCGCTATATTGAATGTATGGAAAAGGCTGGCCTCGTATTTTCTGGAAAGGCCCCCAACCAGCCCATCATGCAGATCTTAGAGATTCCATCCCACCGGTTCTTCATCGCCACGCAGGCCCATCCGTGTCTGACTTCTCGGCCGCTCAGGCCTCAGCCAATATTCGTCGGACTTGTCGCAGCCGCAATGCAAAGACATTACCCACAAGATAAATTGTCCGATCCCGTAAAAGCCACCCAAAAAGTATGCAATCGCCCTGGTTAGTAGGCGTCACAAATGTCAACGTTCTTCGAGTAGCCTCAGCTCACTTCCGGCTGCTTCCGGCTCAGTTCTTCAATTCCTCTATCTGCGCTTTCAACTCGCCAATTTCCTCCTGCAGTCGTGCGTTTTCTTCCACAACAGCGGCCAAAACCTCATCTACCCGCTCCTGAATGTCTTCCTGCAACTTTTTTTGCAGAGCCTGCTTTTGCTGCAGACACTTTGCCGTCTGCTCTTCTCGCAGTTTGATTTGCCTGTCGTGCTCACTTTTGAGCTTCTCGATTTCGCTGTCACGCTGCTCCAATTGCTTTTTCAACTGCATGTTTTCAGAAGCTATGAGCCTGGCCTTTTTTGTACTTGGCACTTCTCCCTCCTGGCAGCCTACACCAACCATAATGACAACACCGATTGCCAAAACAAGTGCCTTCTGCGCGAGTCCTTTCATTTTGACATCCTTTCCAATTTAATTTTCGCCCTTTTCGTCATTTATATCACTAACCGGCCTACTGTCAAGGTGCTCCACTATTGGAAAAGCACCTGCAACTTTTCTTTGTCAGCCGCGTCGATTTGTCCCTTGTCGGTCCACACTGCCAACTCCAAGCTTTTCCTGCAGTGACAATCCTCGCTGATGAGTTCACACTCACTGGTCAAGACAGCCTTTATAAGTTTCAGACAGTTGTCTGTTGCCTTTCCCAAATTTCCAATTATTTCTTTGAGCAAAGACTGTTTATCTTTCTTACTCTCGTGTCCGCCCGGGGCGGACCAGCAGTCGTAATCGCTTGCCAGCGCAACCAGCGCATAGCACATTTGTGCCTCTCTGGCCAATTTGGCTTCCGGCATGGCAGTCATCCCAATCAAATCACCACCCCACGACCTGTGCATAAGCGACTCCGCTCGCGTGGAGAACTGAGGACCTTCCATACATACATAGGTGCCCTTTGGATGTGTCTTTATGTCGATGTCTTTTGCTGTATCAACAAGTATCTCTCGAACTCGTCCGCAAACCGGCTCAGCCATCTCGCAGTGCACCGCCCCAAAGCCCCCAAAGAAGCTGCTTTGCCGTTTGAATGTCTTGTCAATAAACTGATCAACGACCACCAAATCGCCGGGAGCTACATCTTCGCGAAGCGACCCCACCGCCCCGCTGCTTATCACCGTACGAACGCCGAGTTTCTTTAGGGCAAAAATATTAGCCGCAAAAGGAACCTCGCTCGGCGAAAGCTTGTGTCTCTCGCCGTGCCGATTCAGGAATGCGATTTGCCTTTGCCCCAACCCAGCGAGGCAGATGCTCGCGCTCGGCTTGCCAAACGGCGTATCGACGTCGCGAAACTCTGCATCGGTTAAATCCTCAGCCAGCGCATCCCCAAGGCCGGTACCACCTATGATACCGATAAGTTCTTCCGTCATCTTCTTAGTCTCCCATTCGTACTAACTGGGGATCATACTACTTCCTTGCTCACCTACTTACAAGGTTTTTAATAATGACTGCTGTACCCGGCCAAATACATACCGGGCGAAAGCCGCCATTCAAAAATATTTAGCCCGCAGTTTCACTGCGGGTTTCCTACTTGACCGTAGTAATGCCAGCAAGATAATAGAGTACAGTGTGTCCGAGCCAATTTCCATTATGGGAGGTCATCTATTATGGACTTAGTAGTAACAGCCAAAGAGATTAAAGGCCACTGCCCTACCTTTAATGTCGGCGATTCTTTCACGCTCAAGGCAGGCTATCAGCTTGTAAGTGACGTCCCCGTTTGCATGCACGCCCTGGCAGCCTTGATGCCCTACTATAACGCTCTGCGCGTCTCAGAACCTGCCCAATGGGGCCTGGACGGCAAGCAAGACAAAACCAAAGCCTACATCCAATGCCCCGACCCTTGCGACTATACTAACGGCGGAACAGTAATCTTCGAGATAAGCAAAGCCGAATAGACCTATTCTTCACGACTAAATTTATACGTTAAGAGCCATTTGCGTTGTTCGCAAGTGGTTGTGTTTCAAGGTAGTTGGAAAAATCTTCAAATCGTATTTACCCCAACATTGCACCATAACTGCTCATTTTTCTTCAGCTAAAAGAAGAATTACTGCAAATTGACCCCAATA
>DAOWID010000470.1 GCA_030641115.1 Planctomycetota bacterium
AATCGTTACATTTTAGATTGCTTCGTCGTAAAACTCCTCGCAATGACCCCAAGAACGCAACTTATACGCCGTGAACGGTTACGTTGAATTTTCAAGGCAGACAGACTATACTAACTAACTCAAACTGACCGTTTTCTTGATGTCGTGCTGAGCCGAAAGGCGAAGCATCTGGGCTTAGCAGCATAGAATGAATCGTAAATCTCATGTTGAGCGATGCATGGAAAGCGGCGCGACGTCCAAGTTTGCGCAGCACGCTGTCACATAAGGAGAAAGAAAGAATGCGAATCAACAGACGCAGTTTTCTAAGAACGGTAGGCTTAGGCACAGCGGCGCTTGCGATGCCGACGTCACTGACGAGCGGCCAGACGCGCAAGAGAAAACCCAACATCCTTATTGTGATTGCCGATGATATGGCCTGTCACGACTGCGGAGCCTACGGTAGCAAAGAGGTCAGGACGCCCAACATCGACAGGCTGGCTGGTGAAGGGATGACATTTGACAGGGCCTTTACGGCCACGGCAATGTGCGCTCCCACACGTCAGCAGCTTTATACCGGCATTTTTCCGGTTCGCAATGGTGCATATCCCAATCACAGCAGGGTGAAAACCGGGACCAAGAGCATGGTGCATCACTTCAGGGCCTTGGGCTACCGGGTTGGCCTCACAGGCAAGACTCATTTTGGCCCAAAGGAGTCATTTCCCTTTGAAAAGGGCAACGAAGCCTTCGTCTCAGCCAATAAAGATGAGCCGTTCTGTCTAATCGTAGCTTCCCACCATCCGCACACGCCGTGGAAAAGCGGCGGGGGTTATGATCCGGCCAACCTGACCATCCCACCATATCTGGTCGATAATCCTGAAACCCGCAGGGCTCTGGCAGCCTATTACGGCGAAATAACCGCCTTTGATGAACAAGCTGGGCACTGGATGGAAGTCATCGACGAGGCGGGACTGAGCGAAAATACGATCTTCATTGTAACAAGTGAACAGGGGCCGCAGTTTCCCGGCGGCAAATGGACGTGTTACGATTTGGGACTGCAAGTGGCCTTTATTGTTCGCTGGCCGGCAAAAGTTAATGCGGGCCTGCGCACCAAGGCAATGATCCAGTACGTGGACGTGGTACCGACGCTTGTTGAGGCGGCGGGTGCCGAACCTACAAACGTGGACACCAACTGTCCCGATCCGGCCGGCAACAGGGGCTTTGACGGCAAGAGCTTCCTGAACGCGCTGCTGGGTAAGACCGACGAGCACAACAAGTATGTCTATGGTGTGCACACTACCCTCGGGATCATATCCGGCAAGCCATATCCAATCAGGTCTATTAGGAGCACACGGCACAAGTACATCGTGAACCTGATGCCTGATGCAACATTCCAGAATGTGGTGACGGAACAAGACCGAGAGGGCTATTGGAAAACCTGGCTACGCGATGCAGCGAAAGATGAGCGGGCGGCTGAACTGAGCAAACGCTATACGCAACGTCCGGCAGAAGAACTCTATGATTTGGCGAAGGACCCCTGGGAGCTGGACAACCTTGCAAGTGATCCCGAATATGGCAAGATCAAGCGGGCACTTCGCAAAGAGCTTAAGGTCTGGATGGCCCAGCAGGGCGATAGGGGCATTGAGACAGAAATGCAGGCCAAGACACGGCAGGGCCGTAGAAAGGCTAAGCAAAAAGACCGACAGACCAAGAACGTGACTCAGCCAAAGCGCCGCAGGTGAGAACCAAGCTCCCCCTTGTGCGCTGGCACAGACTCTATTTGGTGCTGCCTCCCATGACGTTCGCTTTGATGGCTTCGATAGCTCCTGCACACACTTCATCGAAAGGAGGGACCCTGGATGCAGCGTGGTCCGTCTCCACGACCGCAGAACCAACAATTACTGCGGTCTCTGCCTCGATAATCTTGACTTCGAAACGCTCGCTGGTGTCGCCTTGCTGAGAATACTTGCAGGATATTATGGCCTCAACACCGTAAATCTTTTTCAACTGGACCCGCTTTTTAGCATCCAGCCGTCCCGGCAGCAGGTCCTGTTCGGTCAAGACCTTTCGCAGTTGAGACCTCTCGACAAAAGTTACTGGCTGGCTGCGAAAAGTACGTACATAGCTCGCCATAAAAGCTTGCTCCTGATGCGATACGAGACCAAGCACCGCAAAGCGATGGTAGGACAGCAACGGCGGTTTGGTAAAAACACCATATATCTTGTAGCCGCTCCGACCACACCCCGAAAGAAGGATTGGCAGTAGAACGACAAGAACACATCGAGATTTCAGACTTATGGATTTTCTAATCATCGTTATCTATATATCGGCACACAGGGGCTAAAAGCATTGAACCTAACGGCTTGACTTGCGATTTCGAGCAATTACACCCAAATATCGGTTTTCCAGCCCCAGGATCATGATGATTGCAAATTCCGCCGTCTTGAGATTGGGTTTGATTGGATTTATTCCCCATGGGGGGCTGATTTTGATAATCCTTTGTGGTAAAGAAGGTTGCGTTCATTTGGGCTTTTTGGGAAATTGCGTTTGAATTGGGTTTGTTTTTCGGGACTCCACAGGGGTAAATATTTTCGTAATCCTTTGTCACAATTGAGCTTACGTTCATTTTAGGCTTTTCGTAAATTGGGTTTGTTTGGGTTTGTATTGGGTTTGTATTGGGTTTGTTTTCCGGAAGGCTCCGGAGAGGCTGATTTTCGTAATCCTTTGTGATAACAGACTTTACGTTCATTTGGGCTATTTGGAAATTGGGTTTGTTTTGCATAATAGGGCTGATTTGTAGAGAATCCTCTATAGTTGTCGAATGTGGTTTATAGGCACGTAAGTAGTTCATTAATCGCGGATTGCGCTGATTAAACGGATTGTTTAGCCACAAAGACACGAAGAATATTTCTTAAATCTCAGATTGCGCTGATTAAATGGACTTTTCAGCCACAAAAATGCACAAAAAGCACAAAGGAACAGAGTGATAGAGGGAATCTTAAAAAGCTTGTGCATGAATAGGGCCCTTTCTTACTGATCATTGATATTTGACTTGGGCGGCTTGCCCGATTCGTGCGGTTCTCCGCTATATCCGGCGCCTACTGGCGGTTTGCGTTTTGCCTGCTGGCCCCTAAGGGACAGGCAAACATGCAGGTATTTTAACAGATTTCCAAACAAAAGTAAACAAAAAAGAACGGGAAAAAAGCACTTTTTTTGGCCGGCCCGACTGTCCCGTACCAAATAGGCTCCTGGCATTATTCCTCTTTTGGTTTCTCCCCATAAATCCACTTTTTCATTTCTTTACTCAATCTCACTCCAAGTCCCCATGTCACTGTCTTCAAGACGTATTGTGCCATCCCCTCATCTGAGATACTCCCAGCTTTTTCCAGACTTTTTTCGATCTGATTTGGATTAAAGAACAGAGCTCTTCCTTCTTTGAACCTTTTGAGCCAGTAGTTCAATAGAAATGGCAATACCAAAAGGCGGTAGACCGAAGGCATGCGCTTCGAAATCCCGTGCACATACGGCATGGCAGCCAATTGTGCGTAAGCTATATATTTAAGCCCATAGTCAGGCTTCAGGGCGGTGAACATGTAGCCAATGGCAGAGAGGGTGGGATATCCTTCCTTTTTGGCCGCGTTCGCTTTCTGAATCAGATCTTTGCCCTGCATGTTCTCTGAGAAAAGGTCTGAGAAAAGCTCTGCAGATAGCAGCCAGAAAGCTGGGGATGAGGCCGTGCTTGATATCTGCTTGCATATGGCTACCGCTTCTTGGGCGTGGGTTTCCGCAAGTTGCAGATTATCCAAAGCAACTGCCAAGATCCTGAAGGCCACTGGCAGCAAACCCACCAAAGAAGATTCATGCTCAGCTTGACTCCAAAGGTCGCTGGGTTTTGGCCCGAGAACTGCTGGTACATCAATGTTCATTTCGATGTGGAAATTGTCCTCTTTTCTTAACTTCATGGAAGCTACTCCCGCATAACTGCACTCAAGCGCCATGTCCAGGACCTGGGCATACTCGTCATTGCGAAGTAGATGCGGAATGAGGTCATCTATCAAGAGCATAATTGCATGCGATTGGCCGCGGGACCTGGCCATATCAAGACTTCTCTCTGCCCAATATGCAGCACGCTCATCGTTCCTGCTAGCTGATGCAAAGGACGCAAGGGTAGCCATGCAGGCCCCCAGACTCTCTTCTCTTCGAACCGTTCTGCAAGCTTCTCCTCCATCCCTTTAAAGAACATTCCTCTGAAGGGCCGGTCATATGGCTGTCCGTCAACGACGGGCGGTTCTCCCCTGGAGGCAAGTCTATCAAAGTACACGGCTACGTGAGCAAGGCAAACGAACTGAGCTTTCCAAAAAACGTCGTCCTTCTGACACAAGAAGAGTCGCTCTGCCGCCTCATCAAAGCTGTCAAACGCAACAGAGACATCGTTTGTCAAAAGCCATTTGACCACGGCCAATTCGGATAGCGCTTTTGCGACGTCTAGCTCGGGAATGCCAGTGCGTTTTTTCGCCAATTCCACAGCTTCCTGCACCAATCCCAGAGCTCTCTTTGGAGCTTCCTCTCCCACAATAGCGCTGAGGTAGACCAATGACCTGAGTCTACCGAAGTTGTTCAAGTCTATGTCTATCTCTATGGCGCCTTCAAGCCAAGGTTGTGCGGCCTTGTGCTTACGTTCGTGATAGTATTGCTGCCCTACGTACTCTTTCATAAGGACCTGTATCCGCGGGTCTTCTGCACCACCGGCCATAGTCTCTTCAGCAATCTTCTGTGCTGTGTCAAGGTCATCCAAGTACTCAGCATGAATGATCATCTTTGCTCGATTAGCACATGCCCACAAGAAATGAAGACCTAATCTACGAGCTCTGTTCGCAAGTTTGGCAAAGCAATCCAGAACTTGTCTCCATTGGCGTGCGCCCTCATCCTTCTTTTCCTCTTCAATCCAAACGCTATGTGATATCTCTATGCAACACTGGTCAGCCTCTGGGATCTCAAATGCCTTCTTTAGAGCCTCTGCAGGCAGGCTTTCCAGTAGACAGATCCAGTCATTTAGTTGGTCAACTGTTGTGATGTTAGGAACAACAAGCCAGATGAACCCCTCCGGCCCGATTGGAGATATGGAAGCAATTTTGGTTCCATCTACTAAGGTGGCTTCCGGAAATGAAGTGATAGCTTTTGATATTACTCTGTGGACTAGGCTCCAGTTGTCACTGTAGGCTTCTTTGTAGCGAATAATCTCAAATGTTGCGTGGAACAGAGGCCAGCAATCCTTACACTCGGCTGCATCTATCAAATTCCACAGGTCCCTAACAATGAATGTCACGTCTCTGCCAAGTTTTCTATTCACAGCAAGCTGAAAACTTCGCAGAAATATCCTCAATCCCATATCAGTGTTAGTCGGTAGCGTAGTATCCTTCCACAGCAGTCCCAGTAAAGCATCATCGGAGATCTCTCCCTTTTCAGAAATCGCATGAAGGGCCTGTAACAAAACGAGTATGGCGTTTTGATGTGCTTCGGCCTTGATAAAATAGCTCACGGCCGAGAAGGCATCCCATTGATTAAGGTGACGTTTTGCGAGAACTCGCAGGCCTAATACACCATTTACAACCTTTTGTCTTTTTGGTGGTATATCGCTGCTGCCTAGTCTCTGCACCAGAGGTGAAATCATATAACTATCATTTGACATGCGCTGTATCCAAAGGCCATCGAGCAGCGCAAGCTTCTCATAGGGTCTTTTTACCCGTGGTCTTATGTAAGCGACTGCCTTCGCATCATCTCTCGTAAAACTGTAGACAATTAGATTAAGGCGATACAGAAACTCTCTGCAATCGGGATCTTCTACCGTATCTAAAAGTCGCCTAATAGTTTCAGGATTAACCGTCTTTGCATAATCCTGTTTCACAAACAGCGAATCGAATTGCTCATATGAGATTTGCCAGGCAACACTTTTAAGATAACGAGCTACTGCAACGATTAGCACAGGATGTCCCAAGGTAAGGGTGTTAACAAACTTGCTCCACTTTTCAGCATTTGTTGGACTAGCGCCGTATGCCTGCAATACCTCATTTATCTCTCCTTCTGTAAACGGTGGAACATGAAGAACTCTCAATCTATCACCAGCAGAACCACAAAATCCAGCAGGTTGAGTTATTGTACCCGTTGAGATAATCTTTATCCCATGACATGTACACTCCTCCAAGAGGAGCAGAAGCCTCGTCGATAGGTCCTGATTCTTGTGTAGGGAGGGCACATCGTCAAGGACTATCAGGTGACCAGACTTCATGGCTTCGCATGCAATCCTGAATCTTGATCTGCCGCTTTGAGATATGGTATGCCCTGCTATTAGCTCAATACTTCTGTCGAAGTAGTCGCATAAAGCTTCATTTTTCTTGCCACTGAAGCATATCCATGCTTTACATTTGCCGAGATGCTGTGCAAGCAGTATCGCAAGCTGGGTTTTACCAGTCCCCACAGTTCCCTTGAGGGCTATCCAGGTTCGGTCATTAAGCTCATTTAATATTTGCGATACGGTTTCTCTCCGCTCGCTAGCGTTTGCAACCAACGGTGGCATATCGATAATGGGCTTGATATGTGCATATTTGATATCAGCTTCTATACCATGATCCGTTGCCAGCTTTTGAACCATAGTATACATTTTTCCGATAGTCCTATCTGCCTCCTTCCTTTCCCTCTCGTCCTTTTTTGCATCTATAAAGTACTTACTGGTTTCTTTGATCTCTTCATCCAAACCATCTATCTTAAAACCTAATGCTACCAGCATACCTATCACAGCTTGTTTGAATACTGCCTCATGCTGAACACATACATTGTACACAGCTTCAGCTAACCTCTCCAATTCCTTGCTCGCCTTCAATTCCTCCAGCTGGAAGAAAGATTGCGTTTCTTCGACATTGTCCCTTACCCACCGCCAGCTTTCCATGAATACTGCATGCCAAGCCTTTTTTGATGGAAGTTTATTTTGCTTAAGTTCTGCCTGTAAAGCACAATACTCCGGCCTCTCAGTTTCGGCGGTTGGAGTGTCAACCTCTGGGAAAATTGCTTTTGGTTCGACGTATAAACCCTCCGGCAAAGACTTTGCCCATTTTGCGACCACCTTGTCAACATCTTTGGTAAGCTTAGTATCCGAGACTAAGTGCTTCAGTATGCTGTTACCTAATTTACCACACGCCCACCCTATGAGACTTGCTGTTACCGGATTAACCATGTCTCACCTTTTCTTCTAGTCCGCTTTCTCTTCGTCATTTACCTGCCTCGAAATCTTTCGCCATTTCTTTCGGTATATAAAATATCCAAAAACGATAATTCCCGCCAAACAATTTCATATCTCTAATTTCGGCCCAGTTAGAAATTCTTTGCTCGCAATTTACATCTCTTTCGCTTGGTTGTCGCATTATACTCGCTGATGCGAGAAGTGCAAGATTTAATTTTTGGCTCGATTGAGGAGCAGGATGTTGATAACAGAAATGCCGGTTACGCAGGCACAGGTGTGAAAGCAATAATGGGGGACTCCTCGCAATGACGTATTTGTATTGCGTGCGTTCGCTTCGCTCGAGGCCAAGGGTGGATATTGTGGTTTGCGGAGAACGTCGCCGTGCCGGCGACGGCTAAACGAGAGGAAGAACCCCGCGTGGAACGCGGGGCTAAATATGGATTCCGTGTCAGGGACGGTTCGGCGGAGGAATTGTGGCTAAGGCAAAAAAAGGCCGAGCCAAATAGGCCCGGCCCCGTTAGGCAGATGTCTGCGGCGGACGTTCACCCAGCGGCCCAAAAAGTTGTAGCTGGATACTCAGTAGACCAGAATTTGCACCTTTCGGCTGAATTCGTCAAAATGCGCGTCGCCCTTGGCAAAGGCAATGACGAACAACAGCCCAAAAGCTGACAGTGTTTCTTCATAATTTGACGTGAATTTACCGTCTTCGCCCCCAGAAGCATACAGACAATACCAGAGAACTCTTACTTTGGCCTCGTTTGCCGCCTGTGTGTTTGAGGTACTCCCAGTTGTCCAGACCAAAATCTTAGATCTATAAGGTATTATTCTGGAGTAGTAGCATCTTCTTTCTTTTTGCTTCTTTTTCTTTCTTGTTAGATCCTGTTAGATTGTTAGTTTCTCTGTGCCCAGAC
>DAOWID010000052.1 GCA_030641115.1 Planctomycetota bacterium
CTTCGCCGTTGTGTCCCTGTGTATTTGCGGATTTGCCGGATTCTTGAACTGCTGGGGCATAAAGGAATTCGGGTTCTCAGCCACAAGTTGTTCGGCCCTTTCAATCGCACCGGCCATGCCACTCTCGGCGGACGTCAGCACAATCTCGGCGCCGAATAACTGCAATATCTTCCTTCGCTCCACGCTCATCGACTCAGGCATAGTCAAGATCAAGCGATGCCCTCTCGCTGCACAGATGCAAGCTAAGCCTATGCCGGTGTTGCCGCTCGTCGGTTCAATCACGATCGTATCTTCCGTTATGAGTCCCTGTTTCTCTGCGGTCCTGATCATGGACAGGGCAATTCTATCCTTGACACTTCCGCAGGGATTCTTGGATTCGAGCTTTGCCAAAATCGTTGCCTTACCCGAGCCGAGCTTGTTTATTCGCACGACTGGTGTATAGCCGACCACGGCCGTGATATCTTCGAATATGGCACTCATAATCTTTCCTTTACCTATCTATATAAGGCTTCTGCAAAATTGCAGGTTAGGCATACTTTGACAAGAAAAAATCGTTTCTTGATTTGTAACCGTTCACGGGGCAAATATGCCATTGCGAGGTCCGCCTTTGGTCCGCCTACGGCGGATGGCAATCTAAATCGTTACATTTCAGATTGCTTCGTTGTAAAACTCCTCGCAATGACCCCAAGAACGCAACTTATACGCTGTGAACGGTTACAAGAGTAAGTAGTTCTCTAATAAATAGTTAAGCGATTATCTAAGAAAATCAAAGAACGGATTTTCTTAAAATATATGCCTAGCCTGCAATTTTGCAGAAATCATTATCTATATCTGATAGTCTGCGCCCCTTTCATCCTTTGCCCTGTCAACCAGATCCTGTAGTGTTACGGATTGCAGGACGTTCATAATGGCCTGCTCCACTTGTGCCCAGACATTCTTGACGACGCAATCAGCGGCCCGTGGACAGTAATCTTCGCTCTCGACGCAATCAGCGGTGACCATGGGGCCTTCTAAGCACTTGAAAACATCGGCAAGCCTAATCTCATTTGCAGCCTTGGCAAGAAGATACCCACCCTTGGCGCCTCTAACGCTCCTGACAAATCCTGCTGATCTGAGTATGGTCATTAATTGTTCCAGGTATTTTATGGATATGTCCTGGTCCTGAGCGATGATCCTGAGTTGCAGAGGCCGCTCCCCGGAGTATTCAGCCAAGTCTAATATGGCTCTTATCCCATATCTTGTGCGAGTCGATACCTTCATAACATATCTCCTACTATTCCCTGTATATTTGTAGTATATTATACGTATATCTCAGCTTAAGGTGCAAAAAAAATAGAGAATTTGCCGAAAATTTGAAATTATTTGCCAAGTTCCTTGCTGTTCGACACTTACAACGCATAGTGGGCCCATCCAGGCCGCAAAAAGGTATTTTCAGCCAATCCCCAAATCAATTCCCTTGACAGCCCAATTGCGGCTGCCTATAATCACGGTGTTATTGTAACGGCTATTTAAAAAATGGGATATTGGGGATGGTAAAAGGTTTCACAAAAAGAGTCGCGTTTGTTTCTTCTTTCCTTCCAAGAAAATGTGGAATTGCGACTTTTACATCGGACCTGATCAAGAGCACTGCTTTGGCCACCAAGAGTGATTTCGAGCCGTTGGTAGTCGCAATACGGTCAGATACTGACCTGAAATATGGCGACCCTGTCAAGTTCGAAATCCGCCAAGACGTGAAGAGTGACTATATTTGTGCCGCGGATTATGTGAATTTCAGCCACGTTGATGTGGTTTCCGTTCAGCATGAATTTGGCCTCTTTGGTGGTGATGGGGGCGCATACCTGAGCTTGCTGCTCAACAGACTAAAGGCCCCTATAATAACAACCCTCCATACGGTTCTCGATGATCCCGAGCCAGTTTACCATAAGTCGCTCGTAGATGTCTGCAATGCCTCTTACAAAGTAATCACTATGAACGAGCGCGGCGTCGGTATGCTGCGGGACATTTACGGCGTATCCGGCAAGAAAGTGGAACTGATAGCACATGGCATACCGGATCTACCTTTCGTAGACAGCAATTACTACAAGCATAAATTCGGTATGGAAGGCCGAAAGACTATTTTGACGTTTGGCCTGCTTAACAAGAACAAGGGCATAGAGGTTATGCTCAGGGCGATGCCGGCTATGGTCAAGGCTGAGCCGTCTGTGTTGTACATAGTCTTAGGCATGACACACCCATCTGTACTAAAACACGAGGGTGAATCTTACAGATTCAGCTTGCAGCAGATGGTAAAAGAATTGGGCCTGCAGGAACACGTCATCTTTCACAACAGGTTTGTAAATGACGAAGAACTTCACAACTTCTTATGTGCTGCCGACATCTATGTCACGCCGTATTTGAAGAGGGAACAACTGACCAGCGGCACACTATCATTCGCCGTCGGCACCGGTAAAGCCGTTGTCTCGACCCCCTATTGGGCTGCTACGGAGCTACTGGCCGATGGCCGAGGTAAGCTTGTTCGATTCAGCGACTCGAAACAAACAGCCGAAGCGATAGTGGAGATACTTCAGGATGATTCGCAGTATTATTCGTTGCGAAGGCGAGCGTACGACTACGGCAGGTCGAGAACCTGGCCCAAAATCGGCCAGGCCTACTGGAAGATATTTAGTGCAAAACGCTTGCCTGCGCGCGTTGCAGCTAAAGCCACACTATCGGCAGCCGAAACAATATCAAGTATTGAAGTGCCCGAGCCATCATTGGGTCATCTGAAGAAGCTGACTGATGACACCGGTCTATACCAGCACGCCAGATTTACAATACCAAATCGCAAATACGGTTATTGCACAGACGATAATGCCAGGGCTGTAATTGCGATGGCCAAGTACTACGCCCAGTATCCTGAATCGGAAGCTCTTCAGCTTTTCGATACATATCTTTCCTTTATCCTGCATGCGCAAAATAGCGATGGTTCGATAAGAAACTTCATGAGTTTTGACAGGAACTGGGTCAAAAATGAACCTGCAAACGATGCTTTTGGCAGGGCACTCTGGGCGCTTGGAACGGTTATGGCAACACCACCTTCGCCCTCCTATCTATCGATTATCAAAGACTGCTTCGACAGGTCTGTAAAGTATGTTGGCAAACAGCATCCCAGGGGTATGGCCTATTCAATACTTGGCATGTCCGATTATCTCAAGCAATTCCCCGGGGCCAGTGACATTAAGCGCCAATTGACGATAGCTGCGGACGAATTGGTGGCCCAGTACCGCGAAAACAGCTATCCCGATTGGCAGTGGTTTGAGGACAGCTTAACTTATGACAACGCTGTCTTGCCACATGCATTGTTTGTAGCCGGCTCAACCCTCGATGATAAAAAATATCTGGAAGTTGCAGAGGAAACGTGTGAGTTCCTGCTGGCAAACACTATCAACGGCGACCATTTTAGCTTTATCGGCTGCAAAGGATGGTATGAACGCGGCGGGACAAAAGCTACGTTTGACCAGCAGCCGATAGAAGCGGCAAGCACGGTTATGATGCTAAGGGCTGCTTATGATGCCACAGAGAGCAGCAGATTCCTGACGCTTCAAAGAAAAGCCTTTGACTGGTTCCTCGGGGTGAATGATTTGCGCATTCCGCTTTACGATTTTAAAACAAAAGGCTGTAATGACGGCCTTTTGCCAGGCGGTGTTAATATGAATCAGGGCGCCGAGAGCACGCTCAGCTTTTTGTTGAGTCTGTTGGCTATAGTCGAGACGTACAGCATAATCGACAAGGTTGAGGGCGGCAGAGATGCTTTCTTGCAGCAAATCAATCTCATCGAGCAGATAAGCAGAAAACCGGCACCAATTAAGAGTATGCCTGCTGAGGCCAAATCTAAGAAAAGCCAAGTAGAGGAGCTGGCGTAGTACCATGCACCCAGTTCTTTAAGGCGCCCCAATACGCCCGTAGCTGAATAGCCCAAAATATTTGGTTATTCGAAGACCTCACCGACTTTCTCACCGACCCACGTGATATCTCGGCCCACACCCTGGACCGTGTGACAGCCGATTGATGAAAGAAGCAGGACAATCAAAGCAACGGCCAAAAGCACTTTCCTAACCATGTTCTCAGGCTCTCCCTTATCTGTGACAAGCTCGGCCAATCATAATATTCGAGCGCCGTCATATAAAACCACCAGCGTTTCGATAATATTATACAACGCCTTTGCAGCCTTGCCAGATGTAAAATCATCGGCCAACTGCTCAGCCCGACGAAGCAATCTAAAATGTAACGATTTAGATTGCCACGGTCCACCTGCGGCGGACCTCACAATGACATAAAATGGCATATTTGCCCCGTGAACGGTTACAAAATATTGTCCCCGGCAAGACTTGTGGCCAAATACAAGCGGGGCCTATACCGAGTTAAACACAGTATAGGCCCCGGATTGGTGCGAAATCATCGGTTAATAACTCAGCCTTGCATTAGCACTCTCTGCTATGGCCACAGCAACTCATCAAGGAACGTGTCTGCCAACAGAGCATAGTCCTTCAAGTCGATGGTGCCATCGCTATTCATGTCAATGGCAGCATCCTGCGGCGTCAGCAGCAGATACAAATCCTGAGTATAAGGCGTCGTTTTGCCGGCAAGACTGCCAATCTCAGCCTGCGACAAAGCCCGGCTGTAGACGCGGGCTTCGTCAACGATGCCGGTAAAATACTGCGCCGCCGCTGCATGTCTTCCAAGCTTCAGACTGTTTGTCTCGGCAGATGGCGGTCCTGACGGAGCTGTGTTAGCGGTAATTAGAAGGCCATTTCTGTACGCCCTGAGCGCACTTCCATCATACGTCGCTGCAAGGTGATACCATGTATTGGCCTCTAATGGTGAATAACTCGCAGCATACCATGACCCGCCAACGCTCATTGCTGCCGCTCCCCGGTAGGCATCACTGCCGTGGTTCCAGTTAAGCTGATAATTCTGCTCGCGATGAACCGGCCCACTCGCGGCGTCGGCTGATGGTGCGGCAGGGCTATTCACCCAGGCACTTATGGTCCAATCAACCAGATCTTCTGTGTAGCCGGTGTCCACATAGTCGTCAATTCCGTCGAACTCCATCGCAGTACCTACCTGGCCAGGCACATATATTGGAGCGCCACAGGGATCGCCATGGTTGCCGTTGCCGGAGCCGTCCAGCGCGTTGTTCTCAAGAGCGTAGTAGGCCACCAGATTAGCGTCGCTGGGAGCTACCGGCGTAATATCATAATCGGTCATCAGCCAGTTGTCGGTCATTATGTCAAGATCAGGATAATCGACCACGCAGTTGTTGTTGAAATCACCGGCAGGTTTTACAAGATCAGGGTAACATCTGGGCTGATACAGTCTGATATCATCGATGTACAACATACCTGTACCACCAAGCTTCGGAAGGTTCCTATCGCCGACGCCAATATACATCTTCTTTACGCTCTTAAGGTTCACGCCGGCATCACTGAAGTCTTTCAGGGGGATATCCCACGGCTGCCAGGTATCAGACTGCACCGCATTGGAATCCGGGTGGTTCGCCACCTCACTCTTGCCGGTACTGTCCTCTACAGCCACATATAGCTGCTCAGCATCGTTGCTGGCTATACCGATGTCCTGTGACTGCCATTGGCCCGTAACCGTGCCGGTGATGGTTACGTCGGAGAATGTGGCCTCGCATATTGCGCCGGTGTTACTGCTGCACAATGCCAGGCCTACATACACATTACCATCCATGTAGATAGTCTGCGGGTTCGGGGACGCGTCGCCGCCGGTGTTCTCGTTGTCGGGCTGCATCTCCCAATTGACGCCATCGGTTGAATGATAAGCCGTAAAGTTGTTGCCCAGACGTACGAGTCTGACCCAGTGAGGAGTAGAAACGGCGCCTGCGGCACTGTGAGCTGAAACCGCGTCGCCAGCCCGAGTCGGGCGGTTCTGGAAGGCCCTGCGACCGTCTGGTGTTATGAACATAAACGCGTACGCAGAGTTCGGATCCAGCGTCTCACGAATCATCACTCCGGGCTTGGCCCAGGCGGCCGTATTATCGACGCTGAGCACCCTGGCTATAATCTCGCCCTGGCCCAACAACTGCTTATAGACATAGTGGAACTCGTCAGACTGACCCCAAATATCTCCACTGCGAGCCGTCATCGTGTAGACGTCCGTGGCTGGATCGTAGCTGAAGCTGCCGTCAGATGCCGGATAGCCCCTGAACCACAGCGACAATGCTTTAACATCGTGCCTGGTCCAATCCTGCGGCGTATCGAATGTCCGTTCGGTCTCCGAGTAAAGGGCTTTGCCGGTCGAACCGTTGTTGAGGTAGTCAAACGGCATCGACTGCTTGCCCCCGTTAACGATAGTCTGCTCAGCATAGGGCTCGCTAAGGTAACCTACGGTCGAGCCACTGCCGTTTCCAGCGTAAGCCGCAACACCACAGGTGACATCACCAGAGTGACCCCATCCATCAGGCCACACGTAGAATATCCTGTTGCAGTAGTCGTCGTAGGACTCAAAATCGTCCACGATAAGATAGTTGGCTACCGTAAAGCCCCATACTCTACCTTTGGTGACAGTTGCATCGGTATTGAACTCGTCGATCCGCCAGTAGTAACTCTTGAGGAACTCAAGACCTTCGGGCGGAGTATAGCTGTTAGGATCTTGCCGGCCTCGGTATACACCCGTCGTTGTCGTATCGGCATCCTTTACAGCATCTTTATCCGTGCCGAAGTACACATCGTGCTTAGCCGCATTCTCTCCAGGCGACCAGCTTAGCGTAGTCGCTCCTTCGATGTCAGGTGTGGACCCATTAGCCGGGTTGGCGTTCCAGGCAAGTGTGGGATCACCTCGCATAGCATCCTTGACCTGTTGTTGCGTTAGTCCTTTGGTGTAGATGCGAACATCGTCGATCATCCCGAGCAATGCATTACCACCCTCTTGAGTCCTGCCGATGACAACAGTAGCCGTATCTGCTGCCCCCGGTAGGGTAATCCCACCCCCACCCTCGCCGGCGGGTACTCCATTGATGTAGTACCTGTGCATTCCGCCTATTACCATCGCGCAAACGTGTACCCATTCATTTAGCGGCACTGTTGCGGTGCTGTTAGAGCCGACATAAGCACCGGCACTCGTTGTGCTGAAGTGAAGGACACCGCCGGACGTAGTGTAAAGGCTGTACGACCGGGGAGCATTTCCTTTTGCAATAATCCCCTGGTAGCCTGAACCAGCGGCAAACCTCGGAGTATTTATCCATGCCATGACAGTAACTTCGCTGTCCACCGTGAGGGTCTCGTCGTGTGGTATCTCCACATAGTCACCGACGCCGTCAAAGTCCAGAGCACCACCGTCATATCCAAGCACCCACTGCGGGTCACCCATAAGACTGCCGTAATTGTCGTGGCCGGACCAGTCAAGGGCAGCAGTGCCTTCACCCTCATCAAGCGTCCACCAGCCCATAAGATCCGGGTCAATAATGGGTATATCAGGCCGGGTCTTGAAGCTCCAGACCTCGCCTGTGTGTATCTTGCCAGCATCGTCTTCTTCATCAATACGCCAATAGTATGTAGTGTCGCTCGCAAGTGTCCCAGGCTCATAGAACGTATCCGTCTGGCCGCCCTTGAATGTGCTGCCGGTACCATTAGTCACCTCGGTCTCATCGGTGCCCAAATACACATCGTGTCTAATAGCAAGCCAACCTTCAGTCCAGCTAAGGTCCGCATCCACGTAAACGTATTCGGCGCCATCGGCAGGGTCAGGATTGTAGGCGGTATACGATGCAGCGGTAAAGCTCCAGACATCGCCCGTGTGAGTCGTCGTCCCATCAACCTCAACCTGATCGATTCGCCAGTAGTACGTTGTCCCTGGAGTCCAGCCACCAGGCTCATACCACATATTCCAGGCTAAGGGCTGCTGGCCTTTGTGTTCAGCCGCACCCGGCGTCGGATTGGTGCCGAGGTACACATCGTGCCACTTGGCAGTCTCTCCCGGGGTCCACTGAAGTACCGGCGAGGTCACACCTGTGGCACCGTCAGCCGGACTGGGGGCCTGGGCCTTTAGCCACGCGGGGGGGACACCGTTAAACAGTCCGTCTACCTGGGCCGCCGTCAGCGACCGGTCGTAGATCCGAACTTCATCAATCATGCCCTGAAATTCGCGAGACCCCTCCTGCGTCCTGCCAATAACAACACTCTGGGTGTCTGCTGTTCCTGGCAGGCTAATTCCTGCTCCGGCTTCACCAGCAGGTGCTCCATTGATGTAATATCGGTGTCCACCGTCTACTACCATCGCAACA
>DAOWID010000099.1 GCA_030641115.1 Planctomycetota bacterium
CGTATGTTGCACCTTGCTCATCGAAATAAAAATCATTAAACTCATCGCTTGTTACAATCTCAGTGTTTTCCCGCGTGCCAGTCACCGAAATGCCAAATGGTACACCTGCTTCCCGCAGGTTTTCCATCGCCTGAAGAATTCGTTTGTGTACGCCCTTCCCTCTCCGGTGGTCGGTCTGCTCTTGAAAACCTTCGACCGAAATTGCGGGCGTTACGTTTCCCAACTTCGCCAGTTCCTTGGTCACAAATTTCGTTATTAATGTGCCGTTTGTATAGACAAGGAAGAACTGCGAAGGGTGTCTAAGAGCCATATCTAAAAGGTCCAGACCATTGTCCTGCCACATAAACGGTTCGCCGCCTGAGATGACGGTAAAATAGGACCCCCACAACCGTTTCTTTTCAATGAGAATCCGGTTGAAGGTATCCCAGTCCAACTTGGCGGCTGAACCAGCATCGCTGCGCGCATAGCAGCCCGTGCAATGCAGGTTGCACCTTTTGCCCGGACTGACAAGAATAAATAGGGGTGGCTCAAAACCCAAACGGTCAGTTGCGCTGCGCCGTTGCTTGCTCAGAATCACGTTGTCCAGCAACGTCTCAAGGAGTCGACCGAGAACTTTTTTGGAGATTAACCCTCGGTCGACGCTCCGGGCCACGCTGTGCAGGGTCGCAATAGTGATATCATACTTGTCTCGCTGCACTTGTAGGGGAAATTCATCTACGTTAGTCTCGACAATAGCCTGCCATATTTTCTTTTCGATAATAGGCATGGCGGCACGGCGGACTACTCCGTTGTTGAATGCTGTGCGAAGTAGTGATCTGAATGATCCTTTCTGAAAAATTTCTTCAAGATCCATTGCCAAGCTCCCTTCTGCTATTTGAATTTTGTGTCGGTTCCCGGTGTATTGTTGCTCCGTAGAGGAACAGTTCCGTTACAGTGTTTATATCAGTTTCAACAGGGGCAGGTGCTTCCTGCGCGCCAAGCCATGAGAAGGCAAGGGTATTGGTTAGGCCATCAAGTGCCTTGGCTACTACTCTGGCATCCATCGGTTTGAAAAGGCCTTCGTTAATTCCTCGCCATATAACACCCGTCAGATCGGAAAGCATCGAATCGTATTTGTCACGCACGCTTTTAGGCAGAATATGATGAACGTCCGGTCGTGGCACATCCACCTCCGCAAGATACAAACGCAGGAAGGAAAGATTTTTGTGGAAGAAAGTCGTTTTGGCGCGGACGAAGTTCTCGATTTTGCCCTGGACCGTTGGGGCATCTAACGTCTCGTTGGTGACAGAACTGACCAATTCATTCACTTTTGTCTCAATGACCTTTTCGTAGAGCTGCCTCTTGCTGCCGAAATATGAATAAATCGTTCCGAGGGCAAACTCCGCTTTTAGGGCAATTTGACGCATTGTCGTCTGGAAAAATCCCTTTTCCGCAAATATGGACTCGGACACATCCAATATATGCCTAATATGTTGCTTGTGCTCACGCTTGCGGCGTGGGGTTGGCTCGAACATGCTTACAGCTCCTTTCAATCAATGGTCAGCCCGAAAATTGCTAGTATGTTTGTATTATTATTAGAACCATCATTCTAACTATAGAATGGCATTGCCACAATTGTTCAGCAAAAAATAAAAAAAAGGCAGAAAAAGATGCGCAGAGGATTCAAGGCAGACATAGAAGGTCACCCGTACACTTGGGCAAGCAGAGCCGAGAAGGGCGGGCAATTGTGTAGAGAAGGGTGGGGGACTGCCGATATAAGGTACGTCCAATGTTGGATGGAAGGTTTGCTTGTGTGCAGGATGCGTTTTTATGGGACTTGGAGGATACTGGCGGCGTGAAAAGGAAGAAATCGGGCAGTAAGATTCGCGAAGATGGGACAAGGCACTCAAGGGCGCGGATGGCTCTGGCGTGCCTTGGGATTGGCCTCTGCGCTGTTGTTTTGTGCAGTTGTCTTAGTTTCAACATCGGCGATTGGCCGAGCAGGTTTGTCTACCCTCATAATGACCCGCCGGCCAACTGGTGCGGCTCGATAGGTGCATTTTGTGCGTATTATTCGCTGTATTATGCTGGGCCGGGCATGTTTGTCATATTGGCTTCGGCGATTTGCTTTCTGGTGGCGAGGCTGGCCGGCTGGCCAATAGGTCAGCCCGTTTTGCGGGCAATTGGGCTGGGGCTGGTGACGGTGGCGGCGTCGGCGAGTTTTTATTGCTTGTGGCCTTATCGACTCTATGTCTTTCCGATGGGTTCCGGTGGCGTGCTCGGCGTCGGGGGGGCGGTGCTGTTGCGGAGTAATTTTGCCTCGCTGGGCACGTTCCTATTGATCGTGGCTACGTGGATTGTTGGACTTGTCTTGTTGGCTGACCGTTTCATCCTGGCAGTGCTGGGTTTGTTTGGCGTGGTTGGTAGAAAGTCATTTGGTGCGGTTGCACCGGCGTGGGCGGCGGCGAAGTCCGCCTATGGCGGATCAGAAGCCTTAAATGAGATATGGCAGAAACTAAGTGCCAAACAAAAGTCACTGGCGGTCAGCAGTGGAGTTGTACGTACGGAAGCACTGAAGCCGATGGACAGCATACCTGTGAAACGGCGAGGGGGTGAGCCTGTTAAGCGTCCGGCGGCTGAACCAGCGAAGCGGGCAATTGTGCAACCGTCGTACGATGACTATGTGCTGCCGCCATTGGAGTTGCTGGCTGAGCCGGAGTACAGTTTTGGCGCAGTGCAAGAGAAGGTCGTCAAGGCAAAAGCAAGTGCATTGGAGAGGTTGCTGGCGGAGTTCAATATTAATGCACGAGTGGTTGCGGCGGAGACAGGGCCGGTTGTGACGATGTTTGAGCTGGAGCTTGCGGCAGGTGTAAAGGTCAGCCAGATTAGCGCGCTTGCAAACGATATGGCTCGAGCGCTTGGTGTTGGTGCGGTGCGAGTGGTTGCTCCTTTGCCGGGCAAACACACAATCGGTATTGAAGTGCCGAACAGCGAGAAGGAAAAGGTCCGGATGCGAAGCATGATGGAACTGGCAGGTAGTAGGCCACAGGGTATGGAGATACCGCTCTTTCTGGGCAAAGATTCGGCAGGCGAGGCGCTTGTCTCTGATCTGACGAAGATGCCGCATTTGCTAATTGCGGGCACGACCGGCTCCGGTAAAAGTATCTGTATTAATAGTATCATTGCAGGGATACTGCTTACTAAACGCCCGGATGAGGTAAAGACGATTCTAATCGACCCAAAGATGGTCGAGATGACAGCATTCAATACTATTCCTCACCTGATGTGCCCTATTGTCACTGAGACTCAAACGGCTGTTCAGATACTCGAGTGGGCCACGGTGAAGATGGATGAGCGTTACGCATTGTTGGCCGAGGCGCGGGTGAAGAATGTTGCGGAGTATAATCGGCTTGGATCGGAGGAAATTATTAAGCGGTTCAATCCGAGCAGTTCTGAGGAGGAGGCCAAGGTTCCGAAAAGACTGCCGTATATCGTGATAGTAATTGATGAGCTTGCTGATTTGATGATGACGGCGGCCAAGGAGATCGAAGCCTACATTGTTCGTCTTGCGCAGAAGAGCCGGGCGGTTGGCATTCATATTGTACTGGCGACTCAGCGACCACAGGCGACGGTTGTTACCGGCCTCATAAAGTCGAATATGCCGACGAGGGTAGGTTTCCGCGTGGCAGCAAGGATGGACAGCCGAATTATCCTCGATCAAAACGGGGCGGAAACTCTGCTCGGCGAAGGCGACATGCTGTTTCTCAAGCCCGGCACGAGTGATTTGGTGCGTGCGCAGGGCACATTTGTCGATGAGATGGAGATAAAGCGAATCGTCAGGCATCTTAAAGATGTTGCCGAGCCGCAGTTCCATCCTGAGCTGACTCAGCTTAAGAAGGTCGATACGTCTGAGATGGTAAGGGATGAGCTTTTCGACGATGCGGTGCGGACTGTTCTGGAGACGCGGCGTGGGAGCGTGTCACTACTTCAGCGCAAACTTAATGTCGGCTACGCACGGGCTTCACGGATGATTGAGATGATGGCCGGCGCCGGCATACTTGGTGAGTATAAGGGCAGCCAGGCACGGGAGCTGACGATGACGTTAGAGGAGTATGAGCGCATACGCGACCAGATGGAAGCGGATGCGGAGGCAGGCTATGAAGACTTGGCTGAGGCGGAAATCCGCCCGGGGCCCGCCGGAGGGCGGGACAGGCGGGAGGAGCAGTCGACGGACTCGGCTTTTGTAAGTGAAGGCCAGCGCGGGTTTGTCACGGTTGATAATGAGGGCGACTGACTCGTATCTCGATGCTCGTCGCTCTATTTTGCACTGAATGATTAACAGTCTGCGAGCGTTTCTACGAAAGTAAGGGGCGAAATCATAACTGTGGGTCTGTCTCCGGCGTGGGACATTACATCCCGTGGAAAGTGTTTGGGTTGGGGTCTGCATAAGGACATAGATGAGCAAACCATCAGACCTGCCGGCAAGGCGTTAAATATTTCACGGGCGCTGGCGTGGATGGGCCAAAAGAGTGTGGCAGCGGGTCTTTGGGGCCGGGACGATTACGGCAAGATGCTCGAATACGTGCGGCCTTTGCAAAAGTTCGTTAAGATAAAACGGGCCGCTGTTGATGGACGGGCTCGGCAGAATATCACGGTTGTCGATACGGCTAAGGGGAGGGGGATTGTCCGCCGCAGGCGGATGTGAATCAGATGGGTGCTTATGAGCAGAAGCCCGTTTCGTTGAGGCATCAGGCTCTTATCCAACCCTCTTTGGTTCCGGCTCGTCCGGGTTAGGTCTTTTGAACCCTACTTGCACCCAATGTCAGCGGAAATGATCAAAAAGGCTGCCATCTGCTCATTTTGCATTGCACCAACTATGCTCGGCTTACCCGCCTCAAGACATACACTACCCGAGAAGTCCCGTGTTATTGTAGCAGGTGGTGCACCACTCTCAAGTGCAGCCTTATCCACCGTATTCTGACTAAAGGTAAACGCCACAAATATTCTGCTGTCCGGACGGATAGCCACCTGAGCATCAAAGCTCTTACCAATACTGTAAGATTCGAAGCTCCTCGAAACCGCCCCGGCACGCCCTCTGCCTGCTGGAACAGGTGTCTCACGCTGCACATAAGTTGTCTCGGTTGCTTTGGTGCTTCCTCTCTGTTGTTGCCCGAGCGCAAGTTTTGCGCCTGCAGTAACCTGTGCCCAATCGTCGTTTCGCAAGCACTTTAGAATGTTCTCTACCGATACCGAGTTAGGCTTTTGGCCAATAGGACTCACTCCTAAATCGTAGAGTGCCGAGAGTTTCACCTCAACCACAAACACCTCTACCAAAACCCTGGAGTCTTTGTACAGATCTTCAGCCTGGACGCTCTGGTTTGCCTGAGCCTTGGCGGACGGACCAGCAGAATCACCCGACAATAGTAGGCCACAAAACACCACGCCAACCAAAATTACGATACTTATTGAAGTTCTTGTCATCTTCTGTCCCTTTCAATTGTTTTTTGACTGAGTTCCATACCACCTATTATTAAAGAGGCGCCGAAGCACAGTTTGGTCACACAGAAATAAAAAAAACCGCCCAATGTGATGCGGCTTCCGGCACTAACAGCCTATCCGAATAACGCCTCAGCCGTTGTCATGCTGAGTCCGCCGCAGGCGGAAAGCATCTGGCCATAGCAAACCCTGGCGTGAACGTGCTATAATCCCTGCACCGGCCAGATTCTTCGGCTTCGCCTCAGACGGTGTCCTGAGCTTGCCGAAGGAATGACAGGTAATCGCCAAGAGTTATTCGGATAGGGCTAAAAGTGGACTGATTGGTGGATTTGGGGAACCGCCGCTGGAAAAAGTGCTCATAGCTTATCGAAAGACAAAACGACCATGAAACGAGACACGCGATACGCAATCTTGTCCTGAGCGTAGCCGAAGGGACGAGACTATCGGAGCCGTGCTCAGAACACGCACCAACATCAAACTCGTCTTCGTCTCCGTGGGCAACAAATGTACGCTCAAAAATGCGATCCGGGCTACTGGCCTGAAATGACCTTGGCCGACTTTATCACCACCGGTTCAGCAGGTACGTCCGGCATACCCATCCGCACGGTCGTCTTTACGCCCGCTATCGCATCCACAACGTCCATCCCCTCGACGGTCATGCCGAATACCGCGTAGCCGGGGTTGCCGTTCTCCACATAGTTGAGAGGGTCGTTGTCTTTATGGTTGATGAAGAATTGCGACGTTGCGCTGTTCGGGTCATCCGTCCGGGCCATGGCAATACTGTCTCGTATGTTCTTCAAGCCGTTGCTTGCCTCGTTGACTATCGGCGGCTTCGCGGGCTTGCGAACCATCTGCTCCGTGAATCCCCCGCCCTGTATCATGAAGTTATTGATAACTCTGTGAAATATCGTGCCGTCGTAAAAGCCTTCCTCCACGTAGGTCAGGAAATTCTTGACCGTAACCGGCGCAGCCTCTTCATTAAGCTCAACAACGATATCCCCCATACTTGTTTCCAGCTTTACCATTTTCTTCTCCGGCTCACTTTTCTTCGTTTGCGACTCGGTTTCCTTCGTCTGCGGCCCGGCCTCCTCCGCTTCGTTATCGCAGCCCAAACCCAAAACAACGACCGCCAAAAACGTGCAAAGCAAAAACCTGCGATTCATAAGACGTCCCTTTCAAAAGCAACTTCTCACAATCCAACCATCCGCTCCCGTCCTTGCTCTTTCGCCTACGTATCGTACGCTATCTTCTCTTTCCACTTGTGTTTCTTAACCGACGCCAGGATCTTCTGTGCACATTCCAGTGCTGCCAGGCCCTCTTCGGCGCTGACCTCGGGGCTGCGTGCCCTGTCGGCTACCGCCTTTAGAAAAGTCTCTTGCTCCAGGCGGATAGGCTCTTTGTCATCTATGTCAAGCTGCTCAATGTGCAGCAAATCCGGCCAGTTCACTGTCGTCAGGTCAAAGCTATCGGTTTCCTTGCGCTCCTGTATCCACTTGACAACGTTGATATTCGGGTCGGCCTTGATAATCATCCCGCTCTTCCTGAAATAATCGACACTCAAATACGCCTGCCGACTGAAGACCCGCACCCTCCTGTCGGTCTTCAGCGCCAGACGCGAGGCCGTGACATTGGCAATGCAGCCGTTCTCAAATACGATCCTCGCATTACAGATATCTTCCTTCTCGTCTATGACATTGACGCCCACAGCATCCACTTTCTTAACCTTGCTTGCCGCCAAAGACAAGATAATATCAATATCGTGAATCATCACGTCCAGAACGACACCTACGTCCGTGGAACGAAACGGATACGGACTTATCCGGTTGGCCTCGATAAACTTCGGCTCAATATCAAGCCGCTTCATCGCCTGAACAACCGGATTGCAACGCTCAGAATGCCCAACCGCCACAACCGTATCATTCCGTTTCGCAAGCCCCACGATCTTTCGCCCCTCTCTAACACTGGCTGCCAACGGTTTCTCAATCAGCACCGGAATCTTTTTCTTGATGAATATCTTTGCCAGCTTCAGATGCGTCACCGTCGGCGTCGCTATCGTCGCTGCATCAACCTTATCGAGGACATCCTCACAATCAGTATAGGCCAGGCAATTATACTGCTCCGCCAGCCGCTGGGCCTTGGTTTCATCAATGTCGACTATGGCAGTAAGCTCACTCTCAGGCAACTGGTCATAGACCTTTGCGTGTATCGTCCCCATTTTGCCCGCACCGACAACAGCAGTACATATTTTCGTATCTCTCATCTCGTAATTCGCAAAGTGTAAAGTGCCTAAACTTTGAAGTGCCTAAAATCGAAAAGAATGAATAATGAATATCGAACAAGGAATTCCGAATTTAGAAGTTCGCTATTCACGATTCGATATTCTCTTTTTTCACTTTAGGCACTTTAGCTCACTTTAGTTCACTTTCTAAACTTCTCCAGGTATCTGCCGAATTGATGCTCACTACTCTTGGTAATCGTATCAATCATAGCCCGAACATTCTCGTCGAGTCCGTCCTGTTGTGCCAACGCCTTTGCATTCTCCAGTAGTGTGCCACCCTGACGATAGAGCTTCTCGTACGCCTCGAATATCCGCTGTTGCTGCTGCTCACTCAAACCGGCTCGTATCAGACCTCGTTTATTGACACCTCGAATCGTCGGCGGATAATGCCCACTGACAACGAGAAATGGCGGGACATCGTGATTAATCCCAGCAAGCCCCGCAGCGTAGCACCACTTGCCAACAGTAACAAACTGATGCAGCAAGACCATACCGCTAAGCCAGACCCCCGTCTCGATCTTACAATGTCCGCTAAGCTGACTATAGTTGCTCATGACAATGTCGTCTTCAAGTATGCAGTCGTGCCCAATATGCACGCCAATCATAAGCAGATTACGATTTCCTATTTGTGTCAGTTTGCCCGGATGCATACTCGGATGGATGGTCACCTGCTCATGAATAATATTATCATCGCCTATCACAAGCCCCCCAATCTCGGCATCCAAACTCATATCCAGTACCTGCGGCTGACACCCGATCACACAGTTGGCGAAAAAGCGGTTCTTTTTCCCGATTGTGACGCCCTTTTCAATCACCACATTGGCATCAAGTACGCTACCAGCACCAATTGATACGCCGGCAGCAATAACGCAATTGGGCCCAATTGTTACCCCATCAGCCAACTGACAGTCTTTGTGAACCACCGCACTGGGATGTACCTGAGCCATTGATTATTCTCTATTTACTCAAACTGACCAATCCATACTGTCATCCCTGCGGAAGCAAGGATCCAGTAATGTATCGATATAAGTGGATTCCCGCTTCCGCGGGAATGACAAATCATACCTTCTCATCATCGACCAGCATAAATCTAATTTGCGCCTCAGCGACTACAGTCTCTCCCACCATGGCCTTACACTGGCACTGCGCAGTTCTTTTTCTCAGCCTGACTGTCTCGGCGCTAAGAATAAGCTGGTCGCCGGGCACAACAGACTTGCGCAATTTTACACCATCCATACTTAACAGAACTGCCAGCTTTCCCGTATGTTCCAGTCTCTGGGCGAACAATAAGCCGGACACTTGCGCCATCGCTTCTACAATAAGAACGCCCGGCATAATAGGCGTACCAGGAAAATGCCCCTGGAAAAACTGCTCATTGAAACTCACATTCTTTATCCCTTTTATTCGCGTGTCACCTTCCACTTCGATTATCTTATCCACCAGTAGAAAGGGATATCTGTGTGGCAGAATCTTTTGAATCATGCGGATATTCAAGACCGCATCCGTGCCGTACTTGGCAATACGCTCCCGCTGCTGGGCCGCTTCATACAATTTCCTTACGAGCTTCTGGTTCAACGAGTGCCCACTCTTATAGGCCACGATCCTGCCTCTGACCGCTCGACCTACCAACGTAAGATCCCCGATCAAATCAACAATCTTATGGCGGACGCACTCGTCGGGAAATCTGTAACTGTTCTTGATAGGTCCATCTGAGTCGATGACCAGAATGTCACGGGGACTAACGTGCGTTCCCATACCGCGGGCCTGAAATTGTTTCGCCTCGGCTTCAAGCAAAAAGGTTCGCGCCTGGGCCAGATTCTTTTCAAAACTCTCCGGCGTGAGTCGACAGCTAAAAATCTGCCTGCCAATACCCGTATGACCACCGTAATCCAAATCGTAGGTAATATTTAACCCGCCATTCGAGTATGGCAGGGCGTATATCGAGGCATCACCCGCACTAATGCTTATCGGCTCGCTGATGACAAACTCTTTTCGGCTGACCTGTTGCTCAACGACACCTGCACGCTTGAGAACCTTAAAATACTCGGCACAACTGCAATCAGGAGCCGGCAACTCAGAACCGTTGACTTCTACGGTCAGGTTGTCAACCTCCATCGCGCTGATCGCAGCCAGACAGTGCTCCACAGTCTCTATGCTGACAGAGCCTTTTTTTATCGTCGTGCGACGACTCCGCTCGGCAAGATTCGGGGCAACGGCACTAATCCGCACCGCCTCCGGGATATCAGTCCGCACGAACACCACACCGCTGTCCGCGGGAGCAGGACGAAGCACAACCTTCGCATCCTCGCCCCCAAACAAACCTCGGCCTTGTACCTTACCCTCACTCTTTATCGTCTTTTGCAGCTTCAAGTCGTTCTACCCTCTTGGTAAGTTCCTTCAAATGCGCCGCAATTTTCGGCAAACGCATCGTCAAAGTCAATATCCGCAGGGTCTCTCTGATTTCAATCGCCGGCCGGCCGGCTACCTGTAGCCCTGCTGGTACGCTGCGGGTAACAGCGGACTGGCCTCCGACCATTGTACCGTCCCCTATCTCGACATTATCCTTCAGGCCGGCCTGACCACCTAATACGACGCCGTCGCCGAGCTTACAACTGCCGGCAATACCCACTAATCCGGCTATCAAACAGCACTTGCCAATCACCACATTATGGGCAATTTGCACGAGATTATCTATCTTTGTACCCGCGCCGACTACCGTATCTCCGAACTTCGCCCTGTCAATGCAGCAGTTCGCTCCTATCTCCACAAAGTCTTCGATCACTACCCTGCCATTGTGCGGAATAAGTTTATGGGCGCCATCAATAAACACATACCCAAAACCTATCGAACCAATCGTACTGTTTGCTTGAATGATGACATTGTCACCCATATAGCAGTTGTGATAAACAACAATATTGCTATCAAGACGGCAGTTCTTGCCCACCCTTGAATTTTCGCCTATCTTGCACCCACTGCCAATCACAGTATTCTGTCCGATTTCAGCCCTATCGTCAACCACCGCACACGCGCCAACAGCAACACCCTCAGCGATCTTGACATCGTGGCCAATCTTGGCGGTCGGGTCAATCCCTTCAATCGGGCCTTTCAATTTGGGCGCAAAGAAATTCAAAGCTTCTATCAGAGCTGCATCAACATTCTTGACTACCAATTGCGGCTTAGCCAAAGCCTCGAGGCGGTTGCCGACAATCACCGCTGCCGCACGCGAGTTCTTAAGTCCAGTCGCATATTTATCATCTCTAATAAAAGTAACATCACTCTCACCGGCCGTCCCTACTGCCCCCACAGCATTTACCTGCCGGTCGATTTCGTCAGGTCTGCCAACTAACTCGGCACCGAGCCGTTCAGCCAATTGTCCAATTGTTAATTTCATAGCAGAACCCACGATTGACGAATTTAAATCGTCCTCCTGCTTCCGCAGGGGCAAGCCTGTCCCCGCGAATGCGGGGATCATTCATCGCTCGTCCCTCGTGCTGCATCCAGCCGAGCTATCACATCGTCAGTAATATCCGAACACCCGCCACTATACAGCAGTTTGTTTGTGCTCAGGGTCAACATGAGCTCATCGCTACTCGACGCAGGAAACGCGGGCTCATCCTTGTCAAACACTAAACCCAGCCCTTTCTCTTCAGCCAACTTGCCGGTCATCCGCAGAATCTCTTCATAAAGCCCCTCGGTCCATCGCTTATCTTTCAGTCCCCTCTGCTGCTTGTTGTAATCTTGCAGAGCATTCAGATTAGCCCGCTTTTCCAATATCGCCTTGACCCGTGCCAAATGGTCGTCGCTGCCGGGTTTAAGCGTTTTAAGCCCTGCCTCTGCCACTTCGATCTCTTTGGCGAGTTTTCCTAACTCTTGCCGTACTTTGCTCTGTTCGGCCACAGCCTCTGCCCTGTACGTGATATTTCTCTTGCAATCACGGAAGATTCTGCGAACGTTGACCACACCAACCCTTAGCGATGCCTCATCAGTGCCTGCCTCAGCCCGGCTGAATTCATAGCCCACAAACAAAACACCCAAACATATCAAACAACTCAAAGCCATTGTCTTAGTCTTCATGACTACACCTTTCAATGTTCAGAGCCTGCGGTTGTACCGCAGGCTAAATATTTAGCCCCACGTTTCACGTGGGGTCCTCACTAACAAATTCAAATTTCACAGACTACTAATAACGAAAAATATCAGCTACTGTCACAGTGCAGCAGAACAACTTGACCTGCTTGCGTTTAGCAAACGTTTACTACCTATTCGAATAACCCTTGGCGATCACCTGTCATTCCTTCGGCAAGCTCAGGACACGGTCTGAGGCGAAGCCGAAGAATCTGGCCGGTGCAGGGATTACAGCACGTTCGTGCCAGCCCTTGCTACGGCCAGATGCTTCGCGTTGCTCAGCATGACAAAGGCGGAGGCGTTATTCGGATAGGCTCTTAGTTTCAAAACAGCCCTCCAGCAGAGAAACTGAACGTCCGGGTTTCGTCATCGTCATCGCTACTGAGCGGCTTGGCAAACTCAAACCTCATCGGCACCGGCCCAAGCCACTGAGGTATCAAGATTTGTATGCCTGTCCCAATTGACGCACGGTACCGGCCGGTGTCAATCGTGCCGCTATCAACAAAAAACAACGCGGAGAAATTCTCGCCTATCAAAGGTATAGTCACCTCAGTATTGGCCAGGAATATCCAGTCGCTGCCTATCGGGTCTTTATAGCTCGCCGTTCCCAGAGGGACATTTGTCTGAAGCCCCCTTGGACTTATGCCCCGATATCGAAAACCTCTCATGCCGTAGGTCCCCGTACCGCCGGCGTAGAACTTCTCAAATGGCGGTGCGTCACCCAACGTAGTCGCTGCGTGCAGCTTCGTTGCAAGAACGGTTTTTCGCTCAGCCAAATCCTCGTAAAGCGGAATGTAGTATAAAAATGTCCCTCCCAAAATGCCAAATGTGTGGTCGCCGGTGACCTGCTCATAACCCGTATCAAACCTATAGCCCGCACTCGGAATGTACCTATCATCCCTCATATCTCTCCCGATGCCGACTCTAACCGCCGCAAGGGCATTATCACCCTCCACATCCCAGATTTCCTTGGGTGCATCAAAATCGACGTTTTTAACGTCGATGTTTTCAACTCGAAAGCCGATCTTTGGTCGCCAGCGGTCTTTGCGCCGCCGCTCCAAACCGACGTAACTTCTCAGCCTGCCTTCGTTATAACTCTCTCTGTACCTCTCCCAGCTTGAGCCTATTACATCAAGCCTCGTCGGTTTGTCCCGAAAGTACGGCTCGGAGAAACTCACCGAGTACTGGCTTATCTGCGTCCCCGGCTCCAGAGCAATCTTCAACGTCTGACCCGCACCCTTGAAGGCCTTCATAGTAATGAACTCTCCGAAGCTCTCAGGCCAATCTGTAATATCGAAATTGCGCTGCTGATAAATCAGCCGGCCTATCACGCCCGCATTACTGCTCACTCCCACGCCCGGCATGATCATACCTGTCATCCCCTCCTTGACATGCACCTCCGCATCCCTGTGATCCGCCTCGCTGTTGGTGGGGGCGATAGGCCTAATAAGCACCTCTTCCGCCAGTACCATTCTTTGCACATATCGTTCCAGCTTTCCCCGGCCCTGCTGCGGCGCCATATCAGCATCGTATAACTGGCCCGGCGTGAAGTTGTACTCGTCTAATACCCGGCGGATAACCCTGTCCCGGGTGCCTTCGTTGCCGGTTATATCGATCCGGCCGATCCGAAACTGCTTGCCCTCAGTAACCGCAAATTCAACGTTGACGACAGCGACATCGGCCCCCGCAACAAACCGCGGCCTCTGCTCAACTTTGGCATCCAGAAAGCCTCGCTCACGATAAAGCTTAACAAGCCGCTTCGCGCTCAAATCAGCCTTTCGCTTACGATAGACTTGCCCTTCGTCCAATTCCAACCTTGCGCGAAACGTCTCGTCGGTAAACTGTGTATTACCAGCAAAAACAATCTTCTCAATGTGGTAGGCCGGTCCCTCATCAATTATAAAAGTGACATAGGCCTTACTCCTGTCATCGCTGAAGTCTGTCCTGGCCGTTATGCCGTAATCGAGAAAACCTCTGCCGTAATAGAAATGTTCCAGCCTTCCTACATCCTCGGTGACTGCTTCTTCGGTATAGTAATTCGGCCAATAAAACCATTTCTTTTTCTTAGTTTTTACAACCTTGCCAAGAGTCCCCGCCTTGACGGCGCTATTGCCACTGAATTCTACAGATGCGATCCGAACTCTCAGCCCCTCATCAATCACATAGACTATCTGTCCATCTGGCAGCTTCTTACTGTCCAAGGTCACCTTGACAAAGGCAAACCCTATCTTCTTGTAAATTTCAACAATGGTTCTTCTGCCGGACTCTGCCGTAACAGGGTCGAGGTAATCATCTACCTTCACGTCGACGCGCTGAAGCAAAACCTTATCCTTATACTTATGGTTGCCGACAAAAGAAATCGACTTGACAACATCTTCTTCGCTGCTGTCCTCAGCCGACTCCTTTATCTCATCAACCACTACTCCAGAGCCTGCGTTTGGCGAGTTACTATCAGGCGGTGCCGCTGCAGCAGTCGTAGACACACAGTCCGAACACAAAAGCACAATCCATATAAAAACAACTACAATCGCATCCTGCATTTGGTACCTCATATACTTGACCGCCGTGCCCGTCAAAACGGCGCGGCGCCGGCGGCGGGCTCGCCTACCACGGAGGCGTTTTCAAACCTCGTAAATTTCTCCCTGAATGTCAGTTTCACAGTACCAGTCGGGCCATTGCGCTGTTTGGCTATTATCAGCTCCGCCGTATTGTTCGGCTCGTAATCATCATCTAAACCACGATGGTAATAATCCTCACGATGCAGCAGCATCACCACGTCGGCATCCTGCTCGATACTGCCGCTTTCCCGAAGGTCGCTCATCCTCGGCCGATGACCTTCCCTGCCTTCCGGAGACCGATTCAACTGACTCAGAACAACAACAGGAACGCTCAGCTCCCGCGCCAGGCCTTTGATATACCTCGAAATCGTGGCGATCTCCTGCTGACGTGACTCCACCCTACCTGAACCCAAGTGCATCAACTGCAAATAGTCTACGATGACGCATCGTATGTTGTGCATGCTCTTGAGCCGCCTTGCCTTGGCTCGAAGCTCCAGCGGTGTCAGCGAGGAGCTATCATCAATATAAATCGGCGCTTCAGATAATTGCCCGCAGGCCTCGACCAGCTTCTGGTAATCCTCGGTACTTAACATGCCCTTCCTGACTGACTGGGCGTCAATACCGCTGGCGCTGCACAAGAACCTCTCCGCCAGTTGTTGCCTGCTCGTCTCCAATGAGAATATTGCGACCGGCATGTTCTCCATAACGCCTATATGCTCGGCCATATTCAGCGCCAGGCTGGTCTTTCCCATGCTCGGCCGACCGGCAATGATCACCATCTCCCCGTTCTGCAAGCCGCAGGTCTTCTCGTCCAAGTCATAATAACCGGTGGCCAAACCTGTAACATGACTTCCCTCACGCTTCTCAATAAGCTCATAAGCCCGAGTAACCAAGTCTTTCAACACTACGGCAGAGCCCCTTATGTTCTTGTCCGTGACAGCAAAAATCCTGCGCTCCGCGTCGTCAAGTTTCTCACTTGTCTCGCCGCTCTGGTCATAAGCATCACCCAAAATCGCACTGGCCGCAGCGATAGTCTCACGCAGAAGCATCTTATCTCTAACAATCCCCGCGTAGTACATGACATTGGCTGAAGAAGGCACAGAGTCCATAACCTTCGCAAGATACTCTACGCCGCCTACCGCCTCAATCTGCTTCCGCTTCTCAAGTTCATCGCGGAGCAGCACCGCATCGATAGCCTCTGCCGTGCCCTTCTCATAAAGCGCGATCAGAGCATCGAATATCATTTGGTGCTCCACCCGGTAAAAGGCGTCATGCTCCAAGTATTCGACGACCTGCCCGATGCACGCAGGATCGATTATCATCGAGCCGAGCACAGCCGCCTCCGCCGCCAGCGATTCCGGCATAGTGCGCGCAACCGCTAATCTGGCGGTAACGTCCGATTTAGCCGCAATGGTCCCCGCCGGTTCAACCGTCCCAGTTCTGTTATCACCTGCCATAGTCAGTCCGTTCCTTCGTATTGCACCAACGCGCGGTCCCATTTACAAGCCGCACTTCCGCTTCACGCAGATACCAATCTACGTGCCATCAATTTCCTCATCACGCCTGTCCTGCCCCGGGGCGGGCGCCGGGTGGATATCCGCATCGGCCTGCTCAGAGACGACAACAACGCTGACGGTAGCGGTCAAATCCTCGGCGAACCTAAGCGTCACAGAATGAGTCCCGACCTGCTTTATATGTTCGGGCAATCGCACAACCTCATCAGCCACTTCAAAGCCTTGTTCCCGCAAATTCACTGCTATCTGGCCAGCAGTAACCGAGCCGAACAGGACCCCTTGCTCATTGGCCTTGGCTGCCAATACAGCCTCTGCCCCTTCCACTGCCTTAGCGGCCTGCTCAAGTCGCTTGCGCCCTTGTATCCGCTGCTCTGCGCGCCTGGTTTTTTCCTTGGCTATAGCTCTTGTGTTGCCCTCGGTAGCAACCTTTGCTATGCCCTGTGGCAGCAAATAGTTCCTCGCATATCCCTCGGTGACTTCGACGACATCGCCCAGCCAGCCGAGTCTCCCGACATCCTCACAAAGTAATACCTTCATATCTCAAGCCTCACATTCGGTCAATCGTGGTTAGCGAAGAAATCCTGTTCCGCGCCAATTGTGCATCGCGAACAGACTCACAAGCCACGATTCATGTCGTAAATGGCAATAGTGCAATGTATCTGGCACGCTTAATTGCCTTTTTCGCTTTTCTTTGACAACTGGCGCAATTGCCGCTACGCTTGCGTGAGTATATCTTGCCGCGATTCGTCAAAAGCTTCTGCAGAGTGTCAAGGTCCTTGTAGTCAACGTACTTCACGCGGTTTCTGCAAAAACGACATTGCGTCTGGTCACGAGAACCGGGAAAGCCTGGTTTTCTCCTGGTATTTCTTCTTTGCACTGTTTGCATCTTCTACCCGTCTTTTTTCATAACTAAAAAAGGCTTCTGCAAAATTGCAGGTTAGGCATATAACTAAAACGGTATATCATCCGCGCTTCTCTGCTGCTCTGCGCCGGACTCCGGGCCGCCTTGGCGCGAAGCGTCCGGCACAGGAGGATCGCCCGCACTCTGCTCAACTCGCTCAGCACCCGGCGCACCAGTACGCGGCATAAACTGAGAGTTCACAACTGTAACTCTGTGCCTGCTGCGCTTTGTGCCGTCCTGAGCCGTCCAGCTATCGAATGTCAGCCTGCCCTCGACAAATACCAGGCTGCCTTTGACCAGGTACTTGTTTATATTCTCAGCCTGCCGACCGAACGCCTGGCAATCCACAAAACACGTCTCTTCCCGTTGAGTACCATCCTGGCCTGTCCACCTGCGATTCGTTGCCAGACCAAAATCGACCACCGCCGTCTGGTTCGGCGTATACGACAACTGTGGGTCGCGAGTCAAGTTACCCATCAGCAAAACCTTATTAAAAGCAGCCATAATCAAGCTCTCCTCTTCGGTTTAACTCTCAGTCATGATTTTATGGTTGAGAGCCTGCGGTAAACTTGTCCTCGTGAAAACGGGGAACCGCAAGCTAAATACTTAGCCCCACATTTGGGACCCCGCCTTGCGGGAACCCTCACGTGCGGTTCTCACTGCTCAACTTCGGGCTCCGGTGCCGTCTCGGCCTTACGATCTTCCGCAGGAGTCTCAACAGTATCCTTTTCGATATCTTCAGCCGCCTGTGCCGCCTCGGCCTTA
>DAOWID010000102.1 GCA_030641115.1 Planctomycetota bacterium
AATATTGATGCTGACCCATGCTTTGTTGACACAGGTTACTGGGATGTAAACAGCCTCTGGGTTGATGGAGACTACAATTTGCTTCCCGATTCGCCCTGTATCAACGCGGGCGACCCGAATTATGTAGCCGGTGCCAACGAGACGGATTTAGATAGCAAGCCGCGCGTAATCGGCTGCCGAATCGATATGGGAGTCTTTGAGTACTGGCAATTAGTACCAGCCGAAGTGAGGATTGTCCCCCACACCGTAAATCTGGCAAACAAGAGAAAAGGGATTACGTGCTACATCTGGCTCCCAGAAGTGTATGATGTTGCTGAGACTGATTTCTGTATTCTTCTTCTTGAGTATGAAATCGAACCTGAGCAATTCTGGGTCAATGAAAAAGAGCAAGTTGTGATAGCTAAGTTCAGCCGCGAACAGCTTCAGACCTTTCTTAACGTAGGTGAGTTTGAACTATCAATAAGCCTCCAGTTAACGGACGGGACCGTATTCGATGGCACAGATGTAATTAAAGTCATATATGAAGGTGGTGGAAAATTGACCAAGCTTGGTAAGGCGAGCAATCCGAATCCCGCTGATGGTGCAACTGGCGTCAATATAACCACCGATTTGAGTTGGACAGCCGGTTATGGCGCCACATCGCACGATGTGTACTTCGGCACAAGCAGTCCACCCCCATTCGTATGCAACCAGACTGCTGCAATATTTGACCCCGGCACGATGGTTTATAGCACGAAGTACTACTGGCGTATCGATGAGGTCAACAAGTGGGGTAAAACCACCGGCCCAATCTGGAGCTTCACGACTATGCGGTTTCCACCACCTCCGCCACCTCCACCACCGTAAGTAGCTTCTGTCAAAACCTCACGGTAATCTAAAGGTTGGCCAAATCGAGCTGACAATCGCCGGCCGATTGACCGACGGAACAATTTTCGAGGCCCCGGATATAATTAAAACGCTAAATAATTCCTGTTGCGGAAATAGTATTTGTCATTCCTGCGAAAGCAGGAATCCAGTTTTTTCGCCGTAGACCCCTGCTTTCGCAGGGCTGACATTGCGAGTTTCGGTTTTCCACAATAGATACTAATTATATGCTTTGCCTTTTCCAGCACAACCGATTTTTCTTTAATTATCGTCAATCAGCCGTTAAACTCAATAGTTTGGTTTCGGATTGTTTTGTTAACGGTTTTTGGAGAAGCTGGATTATGAGAAGCGACACAGTCAAGAAAGGTTTTCAGCGGGCACCCCACAGGGCCCTGCTTCACGCCTGTGGTCTTAGTGACACCGATATTGACAAGCCATTTATCGGCATTGCCAACAGCTTCTGCGAGATAGTGCCGGGCCACGTTCACCTCAACGAGGTTGGCCGGGTCGTCAAAGAAGCTGTTCGCCAGGCAGGCGGCACCGCCTTTGAATTCAACACCATCGCGGTCTGCGACGGCGTCGCTATGGGACACACGGGTATGAAATACTCTCTGGCCTCGCGCGAAATTATCGCCGACTCGGTCGAGACCATGGCTTGCGCACACTGTTTAGACGGCCTCGTCTGCATTCCCAACTGCGACAAAATCATACCCGGAATGTTGATGGCAGCGGTCCGGCTGAATATCCCCACGATCTTTGTCTCCGGCGGGCCCATGGCAGCCGGCAAAACTAAAGACGGCAAGACAGTCGATCTTATCAGCGTATTTGAAGGCGTTGCCGAATTCAACGCGGGCAAGATTGACGAGGCCCAGTTGAAAGAGCTTGAACGGACCGGCTGTCCTGGCCAGGGAAGCTGCTCGGGGATGTTTACAGCCAATTCGATGAACTGTCTCTGCGAAGCAATTGGAATAGCACTGCCCGGCAACGGGACCATCCTGGCCGTCGATCCGAAACGACAGGAGCTTTACAAAGCAGCGGGCAGACAGATCATGGCCCTCGTAGAAAAGGACATCAAGCCTCTTGACATAATCACCGAGAAATCGCTGGACAACGCACTCGCTCTGGACATGGCGATGGGTGGCTCGACAAATACCGTGCTGCATTCATTGGCCGTAGCCAGCGAAGCCGGCATCGAATACAACCTCGACCGAATAAATTCCGTCTCGGCTAAGTGCCCCAATATCTGCAAGGTGGCGCCATCGAGCAAATTTCATGTCGAGGATGTTGACGCCGCCGGTGGCATTAGCGCCATTCTTAAAGAGATTACCAAAGTCCCAAATCTGCTGAACACCGATTGTCTTACCGTAACCGGCAAAACGCTCGGCGAAAATATTGCTGAGGCTGCGATAAAAAATCTGGAGGTTATCCGGCCAGTTAATAGTGCATACTCCAAGACCGGCGGCTTGGCTATACTGCGGGGCAATCTCGCGCCAAATGGTAGCGTGGTTAAAACCGCAGGCGTCGCCCCAAAGATGCTAACTTACGCCGGCTCTGCTGTCATATTCGAGAGTCAGGAAGATGCCTGCGAAGGTATCTTAGCCGGCAAGGTCAAGGAAGGTGACGTTGTTGTGATTCGCTGTGAGGGTCCAAAGGGCGGCCCTGGCATGCAGGAGATGTTAAACCCCACAAGTTATATTATGGGCGCTGGGCTCGGTGACTCTGTCGCGTTGATTACCGATGGCAGATTCAGCGGCGGAACAAGAGGCGCCTGCATCGGCCATATCAGCCCCGAAGCAGCAGTTGGCGGCCCCATAGGATTATTAAAGGACGGCGACATAATAGAAATTGACATCCGCAACAACAGAATCGATGTGAAGCTGTCCGACGATGAACTTGCAGCGCGCAAAGAGACCTGGAAACCACCCAAGCCGAGAGTAACAAAAGGGTGCCTAGCCAAATACGCCTCAATGGCCACCAGCGCCGACACGGGAGCTGTGCTAAAGTGGTAACATTAAACAGAAAGAATAACTATGGAATTCTATCTTAAATACGACGGCCCATTAAAGTCAAATGCTGGTGCTGAAGACAAGCATGAGATACGGCAATATATTCACCCCCAGATGAAAAAACTATGGGATATCCAACCTCTGAAAGATAGCAAGAATGATTTCTTGAATCCCGAAAGGAATCCACCTGTACTTCAGACAATAGGCGGTGTGATTTTTGCCCCTTTAGTATCCAGTGTGCTGAAATTCATTTGTGAGCTTGATATAACGATACTGTGGCCTGAAGAACAGGGTGTAGTATCAGCACACGGTGGTGATATCGACAATCGGCTAAAAACTCTATTTGACGCCTTACAATGTCCCGATATTAACCAAATTAAGCCAGTTAAAGGAAGCTTTGCAGGCAAACAGCCATTCTTCTGCCTGTTGGAGAACGACAAACTTATAACATCGGTCAATATTAAAACTCATACTCTACTTCTTTCCGAAAACAAAACTGATGTTTCTGTCCTGATACATGTTATGGTCAAGGCTACTGAACTATACATAAACACCGTTGGAATAGCAGGTTGATTGAATTAGAATCAAGAGGAAGATTCTACCCGAATGATAAAGCAGTCTATTGTTGGAAGATGTCTATTTCTATATAATTCAAGAAACATAAGAAGACAGAGCATACAGAAAAAAGTTATGGAAATACACCTGATACTTAACAAGTTCAAGCAACAAATCGAGAAGCTGTATGGCAATCGATTAAAAAATATCATTCTTTATGGCTCCTGGGCGAGGGGCCAAGCCACGGAGGATTCGGACATAGACCTGGCTGTTATATTGGAAGGCGAGGTTGACCCATGCCGAGAGATCGATGCAATGATAGACCTGATAACTGACATCAATCTTGATTTTGAAACCCTGTTATCAGTTTTTCCTCTTTCCGTTACTGATTTCAGGCAGTTGAACAGTCCCATGCTGCTCAACCTGCGCAAGGAGGGAAAGCCCGTATGAACGAGACAGCCAGTCTGATTGAAAAGGCCAGGCGGTATCTGAAAAGTGCCAAAACGCTTATAATAGATGGCGATTATGAATCGTCAGTATCGCGCGCTTATTATGCTATGTTCTATGTATCAGAAGCTGCACTCTTGAAGAAAGGACTTTCGTTTTCATCACACAAAGGTGTTATATCCGGCTTTGGTAAGCATTTTGTAAAGGCAGGTATCTTTGGCAAACAAATGGGGCGAGAGCTGAACCGAGCCTTCGAAAAACGACAGATCGGCGACTATGGTCATGCCTTTGCCATCTCCAGCCAAACAGCAGAACAAGTGTTAGAAACTGCAAAAGAGTTCGTCGATGCGGTCGCGGATTGGGTACAAGCTCAATCCTAAGCATTTTAGAGTAGCAGCCTCATAAAGATGAAATCATATTGGTACGCTAACGGTCTGCATTTTGAGTGCATGCGGTGCGGCAGGTGCTGCTCCGGGCCGGCTGAAGGTTATATCTGGGTCACTCGGCCGGAGATCGAGCTAATCGCCGACTTCTTGAAAATAGCGGTGGGCCAGTTACGCCAAAAGTATCTCAGGCGTGTGGGCCTGCGGTCAACAATCATCGAACACCGCGTCACCAGAGATTGCATATTCCTGCAAAATATTGGTGGCGAGAGAAAATGTGCAATTTACCCTGTTCGGCCAAGCCAGTGCAGAACCTGGCCTTTCTGGTCCGGCAATCTGGCCAGCCCGAACGCCTGGAACAAAGCAGTTCAAAAATGTCCCGGCATCAATCGCGGAAGGCATTACAGTTGCGCGGAAATAGAAAAGATCAAGAAGGAAAAGAAATGGTGGCAGAGTTCAAAGTAAGCAGCGAGCTCCTGATAACGGTCACTGAGGTGTATGATTGGTTGGATTCACAAATCCGCCAAGTCCCTGGTTTGGCAGGTCAGTGCGATGCCTGCGGAAAGTGCTGTAACTTCGCAGGTCCAGCCGTTGTTTCCGGGCAAGAGCCTGTCCCTCTGTCTGAACGAGGATTCGATCACCTTTTATTTGTTACTACGCCCGAGGTCATGTATTTTGCTGCGAATTTGGGCTCCGAAAATATCAAGCCGATGCTGACCAACAGATGTCCTTACAATATCAGCGGCAAATGCAGCGTTTACGAACATCGTTTTGCTGGCTGTAGAATCTTTTGCTGCAAGGGAGATACTGATTTTCAAAGCAGATTGAGCGAGTCAGCCATAAAGAAGTTCAAGTTGATTTGCACAGAATTTCACATCCCCTATCGCTATACCGATCTGGCGACAGCGTTGAATGGTTTTGCAGGCGTCTAATATCTGTCTATCGGCCGCGGGATGCTACGTTGCGGATCGCGCAGATTTATGTATTTCACACCGCCAAGCAGTGTACCGTTTTCCTTGTAGAAGGCGTACAGCATTGCCAGCTTATCTTCGTCCTTCACCTCCAGGTGCCGCTGCCACATTCCCACCTCTGCTCCCCAGACGATTTGCGTTTGGTCCGTAGCGTACAGAACGATATGAGCCGCTCGTGGATTTTCTCTGCCGCCGAAATTGCTCACGTCGATAACCTCGATCTCCCGCAGCAGAGGTTTGTCCGGCGCGGTGTGTTCATCCATCCAACAGAGCAGCTTCAACACCTCCACCGCAGCGACCAGGTCATCTCTTTCAAACGCCTGACCCGCCGGCGGCATGGTCACTACCGGCACGCCTTCGACCCGGACAATCAGCAAATCAGGCATCGGCAGAAAATCGAGCACGACCAGATCATCGTCCACATAAAATTTGTGCAGGCCGGATTTGACCAGAGCAATCGGCTTTCGATAGTCAGCTTCAACAAGGATATTCTTATGCGTGGTTTGCACTGTTATGTTGTGCAGCCACGCGACCTCTCGCTCAAGATTGTTTTGAATCGAGCGAGCAGCATCCTCATCCAGCTTCAGGTCTTCGCCGTTGGCTGTGGCAGCAGAGTAAATCTTCTCAAGCAGCGCTTGAGTAAGCCAGGCAGGTGGGTTTCTTAATTCAAGAGGACCGATTCTTGCAGAGACAGGGACGGCTCTTTTCATATATTTGTGCAGAAATACAAAGCCGACTCCTACGGCAGCAAGAACACAAATCACGCCCAATACTTTCAAAACGCCCTTCAAACTTGAACTGCCGGATGCCTTTGACTTTTTCTTCCTTCTTAAGCCGCTGAGCTTAAATGATATCCTTTGCGTCTTTCTTTTTGTTCGTTTTCTTTTGGCCACGATTATCTCGTATCTTGTGAAGCATATCTCACATCTTGCTTCACGCTTCCCGTTTCGCGAGCGATGAATATGCCGCCTCGATGATTTTTACGCACAAGTCACTCATTGAAAGTCCTATCTTTGCCGCTGCTTTCGGTACAAGCGAATGGGTTGTCAGGCCCGGGATAGTATTGGCTTCCAGAACGTACGCTGCTTGGTCATTACCAAGAATAGCATCAATCCTCGCAAAGTGCCTAAGCCCTAACACCTTGGAGCAATCGAGTGCATCCGACTTGATTTTCGATGCCAGTGCCGGTTCAATTGTATCGAAGAGAAATTCCGTTCGTTCATCGATGTATTTTGCGTGATAATCGTAGAAACCGCTCTGGGGCCTAATCTCAATAATGGGCAGAGCCTGATTTTCCAATATGCCAATAGTTATTTCTCTGCCGGGAATATATTCTTCGATCATGCAATCGCCAAACTTACTCAGACATTCTCGTGCAGCTACCACCGCCGACTTTGGGTCATCAGCAATAGTGACCCCGACAGTACTTCCCTGCCTGACTGGCTTGACCACATACCTTTCAGCAAGCTGCCCAAGTTGTCTCTCAAGTTCCCCTGTTTCGGTGCCGACATCAAATGGAATTACCTTCGGCGTTGTGACGCCGGCGTTGATAAAACACTTCTTACCGGCTAACTTATCGAAAGCCAGCTTGCTTGCCTTCGGCCCGCTGCCTGTGTAGACAAGCCCTCTGTCTTCGAGTATTTGCTGGAGCTGACCGTCTTCGCCGAACTTGCCGTGCAGCGCGATAAAAAATACGCCGATGCTGCTACCTTCCAGTATACCCAGATTGTCCGGCCCAATATCAGCAGTTACCACATTCAAGCCGGCTTCTTTCAATGCTTCGGCGACACAGTTGCCACTTTGGATGCTGATATCGCGTTCTTCGCCGATCCCGCCCATAAGGACGGCTACCTTCAATTTACTATTTACTACTTTCAATTTAGTGTTTGTTTTTTGGCACGAATTTTCACGAATTCCCACTAATTATTAGTTCGTGTACATTCGTGTTAATTCGTGGTTAATCAATTAACGCCAGATTTCGATTTCAAGTTCCAGCTCGATGTCGAACTGCTCTTTGACCCTCTGCTTCACTGCATCTATCAGCCTCATAATGTCACGGCTTTTACAGCCCTTTTCTGCGATTATGAAATTTGCGTGTTTTTCACTGACTATCGCCCCGCCGATTTGTAAGCCTTTCAGGCCGGCCCTATCAATGAAAGCGCCGGCAGAGACACCCCGGGGATTCTTGAATATGCAGCCGCAGTTTCTTGTATTTAGCGGCTGATTGTTCTTCTTATATATCCAGGCCTCTTTTACCGTCCGCATGATTTGCTCTGGGTCCGCGCCGGCTAATCCAAACTGGGCGTTTAGAATGAATTTAGCGGTAATATTCGTACAGCGATAGTCGAAGACCAGTTCCGGCTTGCCCTTTTCGAAGATGTTGCCATGGTTATCCATCAACGTGACGGATTCTACAGATGCGCCGACGTCGCCGAAGTTGCCCCCTGCATTCATCTTTACTGCTCCGCCAATCGATCCTGGTATGCCCGTCAGAGCTTCAATGCCTGACAATCCCTTTTCCACGCATGTTAATACTAACTTGCTCAATTCTGCGCCTGCCCAGGCGGTGAGCTGTTCACCCTTAAACTGTGTCTGTGCGAACTCGTCCGCTTCCAGCTTTATCACTGCTGCCCGCACGCCTTTGTCACCGACCAGGAGGTTGGACCCAAAGCCCATCACGTAGATTGGAATCTTGTTTTCGTTGCATCGCTTGACTACTTCCTTGAGCTCTTTGACGGTCGTCGGCCTAATAAAATAGTCAGCCGGCCCACCCAAACCGTACCAGGTGTGTTCAGCCAACGGATGGTCGGTCTCAACTATTTTCTCTAAGCCGCTGAAGATACTCATCTGCCACCTTCCAAATATCGCCTGCGCCCATCGTTACGACCAAATCGCCGGCAGTAACATTTCCTTCCAGATAATCGCAGATAGCCTTGAAGCTGTTGATAAACACTGCGTCCGTTCCATTAGCTTGTATTCTTTCGACCAGTATCTGTGAGTTAACCTCTTTCTTGGCCGACTCTGAGTCTCGAACGAAATAGATTTCCGGCACTATAATTACATCGGCAAGCTTAAAACTTTCAGCGAAATCATCAAGCAAAAATCTTGTTCTGCTATATTGGTGCGGCTGAAAAACGCACCAGATTCGTCTTGGCTTGTATCTTTCCCGGATCGCCTCAAGCGTCGCCCTGATTTCGGTTGGGTGGTGGGCGTAGTCATCGAGGACCGTGATGTCCCCAACTTTGCTTCTCAACGTCAGCCGGCGGTCGATGCCGGTAAAAGCAGGCAGCAGCTCAAGCACCCGGCCGGCCTCCAATCCTGCATTGAGCGCCACAGCCACAATAG
>DAOWID010000122.1 GCA_030641115.1 Planctomycetota bacterium
CTGGGTGGAACCAGTTAGCGCCAATTATCATGGCTTTGATGTTTGGGAACTACCACCTAATGGCCAGGGTATCGCAGCACTTCAGATACTCAATATTCTGGAGAATTTTGACATTTCCTCTCTGGAACCCAATTCCGCCGAACACCTGCATCTTTTCATCGAAGCGAAGAAACTGGCCTTTGAGGACCGTGCTGTTTATTACGCCGACATGGATTTCGCGGACGTTCCGCTCAAGCAGCTTGTCTCGAAGGATTACGCAAGGAAACGGGCAAGGTTAATTAATCCCAAGCGGGCTGCACAACAGGTCGCCCCGGGGAGGCTGTCCGGCCCCTCCGACACGATTTACCTGACAGCCGCTGACAAAGAAGGCAACATGATATCGCTCATCCAGAGTACGTATTATGGTTTTGGCTCACAGATGGTTCCAGACGGGCTTGGATTTGCCTTGCAAAACAGGGGCAATCTATTCTCGCTCAATCCAAATGATCTTAATAAGCTGGAACCTCACAAGCGCCCATTTCATACGATCATCCCAGGATTTATGACCAAAGACGGCAAGCCGGTCTTTTCATTTGGGGTCATGGGTGGTGACTTTCAGCCACAGGGACATGCGCAGGTACTAATGAATATCATCAATTTCGGCATGTCTGTTCAGCAGGCGGGCGAACAACCACGTGTTCAGCATTCTGAAAGTTCAACGCCCACTGGAAGTAAAATGGTTGGTGGCGGAAGCGTCAGCTTCGAACGTTATATCGCAGAGCAAGTCAAACAGAAACTTGCTGATATGGGACACAAGATAAGAAAAGGCATCGGGGCATTTGGCGGATACCAGGGTATCTGGAGGAAGGACAATCCTCGCCGTTATTTTGGCGCTTCCGATCCACGCAAGGATGGCTGCGCAATAGGATATTGAAAAGGGAGATACAGAAATGAAGCGACGCGATTTTATCAAAGCTGTTGGCTTTGGCGCTACCACCTTGGCCATGCCAGGCTGTGCAGATGCTGTGCGACGGATTACTTCCGGCGTAAGTGGCAGAAAACCAAATATCGTCTTTGTCCTGGCCGATGACTTGGGCTACGCAGAGCTGGGCTGCTACGGACAGAAAAAGATCAGGACGCCCAACATTGACAAGCTCGCCTTGCAGGGCATGAAGTTTACGCAGCACTACTCCGGCAGCCCGGTATGTGCACCATCGCGTTGTACTCTGATGACAGGAAAACACACGGGCCACGCCCAGGTACGCAGCAACAAACAGGTGGGCGGCACCGAAGGATGGAAGTTAGGCTCAACGATCGGTGGGCAATGGCCGCTCAAAGCCGGCACTATCACGGTAGCTAAGATTCTCAAAGACGCCGGCTACACAACAGGAGCCTTTGGAAAGTGGGGCCTTGGGCGCGTAGGCACTACCGGAGACCCGCAACAACAGGGCTTCGATCACTTCTTTGGGTACATCTGTCAACGTCAAGCCCATACTTTTTATCCCAACCACCTGTGGCGGGATGGTGAGGTACAATGGATCGAGGCGAACAAAGATGGCAAACAGCAGGTTTACTCACATGATTTGATAGCTGACGAAGCCTTGAAGTTTATTAAGGCCAACAAGGAGCGTCCTTTTTTCTTATACGTTCCTTTCACTATACCGCATGTGGCGCTTCACGTCCCCGAAGACTCACTGGCAGAGTATAAAGGTAAATGGCCCGACCCGCCGTATAAGGGAGACAAAGGGTATGTCCCACATCCGCATCCACGGGCCTGTTACGCAGCTATGGTGACGCGAATGGATAGAGATGTCGGTCGAATTATGTCCACGCTGAAGCAGTTGAACCTGGAAGACAATACTCTTGTCATATTCACCAGCGACAACGGCCCCACCTTCAACGGCGGATCGGACTCAGCATTTTTCGAAAGCGCCGGGCCTTTACGCGGCCTAAAGGCATCGGTCTATGAGGGTGGCATACGTGTACCGTTTATTGCTCGCTGGCCCGGCAAAATCAAAGCCGACAGCACAAGTGACCACGCATCGGCCTTCTGGGATTTCCTGCCGACATGCTGTGAGCTTATAGGTGAGGATCCACCTGAAAATATTGACGGTATTTCAATGCTGCCAACCTTGTCGGGACAGCCACAGAAGCAGAAAAAGCATGAATATCTGTACTGGGAGCTGCGAGGCCAGCAGGCTGTACGGATGGGCCCCTGGAAAGCCGTTCGTCCAAGACCTGACAAAAAGATTCAGCTTTATAACCTTGATGCTGATCTCGGCGAACAGAACGACGTATTTGACGGGAACCCTAATACGATCGCGAAGATTGAGGAGATTCTCACAACTGGCAGAACCAAGTCGGACGTATTTGCGCTGCCCAAACGTAAACCTCCGTCAGCTTAGGCGGCGTAGCTGAGCTGCTTCAAAGCTGTGTCTGTTCATCGTGTTGGATTTGTACCGACGCACGCGGCGGCACAAAGAGAGCTGGCAGCGAACACTTTTTGCACGAATCACCGATATGGTGCAGGTGGCGGATCGAGCCATTTAACGATGCGATTTTTGATTGCCCACGCTGTGAAGAAGTTGCCGGCCGGGTTGTGGTGGCCGATATAGTATCGCTTGAGATACGTGTTGACATCCGCTTTGAATCGCTTGTAATCAGCGCGGAAACAATCACGCATGTCGATGACAGGGTAAGGCTTGTCTTTGAGCCAGTCGACAAAGCTCTGATCAAACCGAGGCATGTCACGCAAGTCTCTGGCGATGTTGCCTTGGCCAAATGAGAGGATCAACATAAGCTTCTTGCCCGTCTTCTTGACGAACTGCTCAGTCCATTTGACAACATTTCTTGTAGCGTACAGCGCAGCTTCGGTATGTATTTTCCTAATCTGCTGAGCCGCTTCGGTGTCGGCGATTTCTTCGTAAGCTATTGCGAAGCTATTTGCGACAGGCTTGAGAAGCTTTTGTGCGACCTTCTGACCGGCTCTTGTGCCCAGCACCACTTGCAGTACAGGATCATCTTTGAATGTTTGCCAGACGAAATCTTCGTCGCAGAGCTTATAGACATCCTCCGGCTTGCGAAACAGGTTCTCTATCTGCTTGCACTCGTTTTGTTGTACGTTGACGCGCAGATAGGGCAGGGTGTAGCCGCAGGACGTGCGATGGCCAAAGCGGATGGACCGCCAGGAATCGATGTTGCGAAAGTGATCGTCATCCCAGATATTGAGGATGATATAGTCGGCCGGGTTTTCTTTTTCGACCTTGAGCATGCGCCGGTAGGCTTGGTAGACGCCGTAGCCGCCGACGCCATAGTTTCGGATCGGCTCCTGGACGTGCGCTGCTAAGTACTCCTGCCAGGTTTCACCATTGCTTACCTGGTCACAGTGCGTGAAGCTGTTGCCGTACGTGTGGATACGACAGGGCCTATCCGGGAAGTTGACGACCTTGCGGGCTCCATCTGATTCGTAGCTGTAGAAACCTTTGGAGCCATCTACACTTCGTGGCCTGACCGAGTTGCAGAGGACCCATCCGAGTTTGGGATCGAACGTCCAACCTTGATTGCGGCTCAGATTTTCCGGTCCCTGACAGCGATGGATGAAATTCTTGACTTGCTCGCGGCTGGGCATGATTGACCGCAAGTATTTCCTTACACGAGCACTATCCATATTGGCTGGGCCTCCTTTGGCTTCAGTTGTCCTGCTGAGTGCAACTGCTGTTCCGGCGATCCCAGCGGATGCCTTTAGAAAGTCACGCCTTCGCATATGAAAATCTCCTGACTAAATGCTCTTGTCCGGCATTTGTCACACAACTTCCAAATTTACATATTCGCACATCTTCGGTTGACTTGCAAGATATAAGGTTTTCACGTAGTTGTCGTTTCCATTCATGTTTTGTAGTAAGCTCCCCGCCCATTTCTGTTTTCCACACTGAGGGAGGATTCTTGAGAGTGTAGACCCAAACGCCGGTTAGTTGGGCCCTTTCTACGATCTTGCACGGTGAACAAAAAAAAGCGGGCGATAGAGCCGGCCTGAGCCGGTCTATCGCCCCCGACACATTAGTAGACTTATGGGGGAACAAGATACACACACTCTTGTTTTGGAGGGCTATTCTTGCCTCCAAACACTAAGTCTGTCCCCTACCGACCCTGTTCTATATCAATCGCGTCGTACTACTGATGCGTCTGTTTTCTGCCAGGTTTGCCACCCTCACCTTCTGTTCAGCCGGCAAACCTGGCGCAACTAATTAGGGCGTCCAAACGCCTTTTTCCCGCGTTTGGGTCTTATCATCTATATCTATTGCAGCTCTCCTATTGCTGCATTTATTTTCGGCCAGGCGCGTCAGCCATACATCAATACATGACTGTCAGGCCCGGCTTGAAGGAGGAAGCAAAGCGACAACCTTTTGTTATATGCTCGACATTTTCCGAACTCGCTACCACAGATTCTCCTTATCTGTCACTCCTAATCCAGTAATGCTATTGTAACCAAAGCCGGGTCTTTGTAAATCAGGGCAAGGTCTGTTTTTTCTATCGGGCGAACCACTCTCGTTCGTATCGGGGAATCCCCTATGCCGCAGCCTACTAAGGAAAGGGTCGCCTCAAAAAGAGGTCCTGAAGGTGTTCAGTTGAAGCTTGGGAAAATGGATGCTCAAGATGGGACTGCAAATCGCAGTGAAATTAGCCGGCGCTCTGGCTGTTTACCCATTGAATGGCATAGCGCAACAGTTCAGCAGCATTTGCAAGGTTTAGCTTTTTCTTGATATGTGCACGATAGGTCTCAACCGTCTTGACACTCAGGTGCAGCTTTTCTGCTATTTGGCGGGTTCCGTGACCCAGGCCAATCAAGCCAAACACTTCCAGCTCACGGTCGCTCAGGCGGTCTATAGCAGAAGCACCCACATCAGCTCTGCCACCGACTACTTTACCCACCATTCTTGTGGCTACTGTATCGCTGACGTATATCTGCCCGCGCAAGACTTTGCGAATTGCCATAATCAGGTCTTCCGTGGCTTGCTGCTTCATAATGTAGCCCTTGGCTCCTGCGCGAAGGGCACGCTCAGCATACAAAGACTCATCGTGCATGGAAAGGGCCAGGACAGGCAAGTTCGGATACTGAGTTTTGATATCCTTTATCAGTTCCAGGCCGCTTGTCCCTTTCAGTGAAATATCAACAATAGCCATATCCGGCTTTTGCCCCCTGATAACTTCCATCGCCTGATGAGCACCCTCAGCTTGTCCGGAAGCCACAAGGTCTTCTTCGTGATTGATAAGCTCTGTAAGCCCACGCCGGACGATGGGATGGTCATCAACGATAAGGATCTTACTCTTGTTTGTGTCGGTCTCAGCTTGCGGTTTTTTCTCGCCCATAATCTTGCTTCTCATTCTCGTCCGCTCTTTGATCTGCAAATGCGCAGGTCACGATTGTCCCTCCTTCGGTACCTCTGTGAACGTCAAGCGTACCGTCGATCATTTCTGCACGGTAGTTCATAATATGTAATCCCATTCCTTTGTTCTTGGGCGGCACTTCTGGAAAATCCAGCCCATCACTTTCAATGGTTAAGGTCAGCATGTCCCTATCAGGAGCTAACCGCAGAACGATATTTTCTGCCTTACTGTGTTTGATTGCGTTAGTAACGGCTTCCTGAGCGATACGATAAAGGTGTACTGCCACTGCGGCATCATCGATCGGAACCGGCTCGTCACAGTCGAAAGTGCAGCGGATGCCGAACAACTGCTCTGTGGTCACCGCCAATTCCTGCAGTGCCGACATCAGTCCGCTTGCATCCAAGTCTACAGGGTGCAGACCCTTGGCAAGTTTACGTGTCTGTTCTGCCGCCTGGTTGAGGAGTCTACCTATCTCTTGCGCTTCGGCTGATTCCTCGATCGATTTGCCCTTGAGCCTTTGCTCCAGCACCTTGCTCATAATAGCAATACCGGTAAGCTGCTGGCCAAGGCTATCGTGCAATTCTTGTCCGATTCGCCTCTGCTCTCTCTCACTAATGTCCAGTATGTCTTTTTCCACGCGCCTGCGTTCATCGATCTCCTGCAGCAGCTTCTTATGGGCTTCTGTTAGCTCGGCTGTACGTTCACGCACGCGCTGTTCTAGCTCTTCGTTAAGCTCCCGAATCCTTTGCTCAGCTTGCTTACGCTCGGTAATATCTTCTGCCGTACCTTCGTAGTACAGTATCTTTCCGCTCTCATCGCGAACCACTCGCGCATTCTCAATGATGACCAGGGTGGTCCCGTCCCGCCTTACCCACTGGGACTCCAATCCTACTATCTGGCCCTGCTTTTCTATGCGCTCCTTAAACGCAGACCGTGCGTAGCAGGGTTCAAATCCCTCCTCTTCCAGGTTTCTTTGACTGAGCTGCTCGAAAGACGAGAATCCCAGCATGCATACGAGGGCCGGATTTGCCATAAGGATCCTACCATCAGGTGCGGTTCGATACATTCCGACTGCAGTATTTTCAAAAATATCTTTGAACTGCTCCTCCGACTTGCGCAGCGCATCCTTGGCGTTCTTACGCTCCGTGATGTCTCTATCTATACCCCTGTATCCCTTCAAATGCCCTTTTTCATCAAAGAAAGGAATTCCACTTGTTTCCAAGATAACTAAATGTCCGGTCTTATGTCGATTTACATTTTCGAGTTGATAAAATGCTTCGTTCTTGGCAACCTTCTCTCTAAAAAACTCGCCTATTCTTTCTGCTTCTTTTTCCGGCATAAGATCGAATGGGGTTTTGCCTAACACCTCCGCGGCTTCGTAACCCAACAATTCCTTAACCTTGGGGCTGACATACGTATATACTCCATCTTTATCAACCTCCCATACCCAGTCCGTAGTCATTTCAACCAAATCTTTGAACTTCTTTTCAGATGCCGATAACGTTGTCTCCGACTGCTTGTCTGCGTTGATGTTGCGAACGCTCGAAGGACTTCCGATGTCAGCCACCTCAGTGTTTGCTGGGTTAGCAGATTCGTTCTGCGGAGCGGTCATATCCTGATTAGCCGGTTTTGTACGTTTCTTTGCCGTCATTCTCGACTTGCAACCGTATCGTATCTGAAAACGAGTGATGTATTATTTCCTCAATTTTAACTCACTGTCAGATATTGTGTCAATTAGATTCTCGTGTGAGATTCGCGACGAGAACCGACGAGTTTGAGAGGGTATACGGGGATTGATGGGTGCAGTCCACCTTGCTCTGCTCACTATCACCAGACCCAACCTAAGCAGCAAGAGGCTGCTATCCTGGCCAGCCGGTGCGCCTGAGCCACTTGTTCATTTCTGCGGCAAGTTTCTTACGATGCGAACGGTAGTCCGGCTCGTTGGCCACGTTGTTTGTCTCGCCTGGATCTTTTATAAGGTTATAGAGGTATTCCTGGCCCTCATGGTAGCGGATGAATTTGGAGCCTTTGCCCCGGATCATAAATGCACCCCTTGTGCCCGGCGTCACTTTGCGGCTTCCATTTGGGTTTCCTCTGACACGTTCGCAAAAAGCATACTGCCTGGCTTCGGACATGTCTCCTTGACCTGTCAAAAACGGAACGAGACTCTGTCCCTGTGCCTGTTTAGGAATCTGGTGTCCCGCGAGCTCCAGCAGGGTTGGCATAAAGTTGGTTGAATCCGTAGCCAGTTCGCTTAGCTGAGGCCTGAATCTGCGTGGATAACGTATCAGAAGCGGGACGCGGACAATCTCGTCATAGAAAGCTGTTGTTGATTTCCAGACCATGCCGTGTCCGCCCATCATATCGCCATGATCAGCCGTAAAGATGATGATGGTCTCGTCCATCTTGCCGGTCTCATCGAGCGTCTTCAGAATCCTGCCAACCTGGTCATCGATCAGTTTGACCGTTGCATAGTAAATTCTGAGGAACTCCCTCAAGCCAGGTTCACCGAGACCTCTGATGATTTCTCGGGACCATTCTCTTTCAAATCGCGTCTCGCGGGCGTGACGATTATCAGGCAGCTTAATCTTGTCCGGATCAAAGGCCTCGTAGTAGGGCGAGGGTACGACATTCGGATCGTGAGGCCAGACAAACGAGCATGTCACCATGAAGGGGTTTTGGCTGTCTTTCAGGGCTTTAAGTCTCCGGCAGGTCAAGTCACCGACCTGCACATCAAGACACTGCTCCAGCGGGAGCTTGAGCCTGCCCATTTTCGTGATGAATTGGGCAAATCTCTTATCCTTCCAGCGATCGCCCAGCGTATCCACTCGCTCCTGCAGCGCGGGCGAAATATCTACCGGCAGCGCCCAGCCGTACCAATTCATCCGCGTCGCTTTGTCCTGCTGGCTCACTTGTGAGAAGACCGGTGCCATCTTGGCCTTGTACTCCAGGCCGGAGCGGAACATATCGGGATAGTAGGGCAGCTTGTCGCCTTCGAGATGCCACTTGCCATAATGATGAGTGGCGTATCCGGCTTGATTTAGCATTCTCTCCGTCGTGATATCTTCGCGGCCAATGCCTTGCTGCCGTCTCGGGCCCGCGTTGAGCACTATGCCGTGGGTGTGCGGATACATACCCGTAACAATCGACGCACGCGTGGGCGAGCAGTACGGCGTGGTGCAGGTGGCCTGCGTAAACCGAACGCCTTGCTCTGCGATTTGGTCAATGTTCGGCGTCTCAACAGGCCCGCCGTAGCAGCTTAAGGCATTAGCGTTGAGTTGATCGCACATAATAAACAGGATATTAGGGCGTCTTTGGCCGGCCTGGCTCGCCATCAGTGCAGTTTGTTCCAAGGAGATTCCACTTATGGCCGCCGTTGTAGCCCCTATAGTTCTAAGAAACTCTCGCCTTGTCTGTGTTCGCACGGTTATCCACCTTCTTGTTGACCGATATTTCCTTATTCTGCTGTGCCCAACGGTATTACAAACCACTTTGCCACGTATAATATCGCAATCAGCAGCCTACTTCCAGTGCGTTTTTATGAACGATTCCGGAGAAACCTCGCTGTACTTATCGGTCAGATATGATATGCTGAATAGTAGGGCGTTTCGTAAATCTCGCTACTATGCCGGAATGAGATTGCTTCGTCGCTTCGCTCCTCGCAATGACCCAGAGCCACGTCTGACGTCATTGCGAGCGAGGTGCAGCCGAGCGCGGCAATCTCTTAGTCGTACTATTTGCAGAAGCCTTTACTATTTGTAAAATGGAGTAATAGGGATTAGCCGTATGGTTAGACGCCTTATATAGATAATCTGAGATGACATAGTACGTGAAAGGAGACGTTATGACTATTCGCCGAGTGATGTTGAAAGTGGTGGTTTCAGTGGTGATGTGTTTCGTATTGGCGTCGGCAGGGCAGGGTTACCAGAGTAACCCGTTTGTTATCAAGCTTGCCATCCCTGCGCCCAAGGATTCGGCTGGTGGGATAATCGTGGCGGACGTGGACAACAATGGTAAGATGGACTACTTAGTCACGGTGCCTGGTCATCTTGCTGCCTACAGCAACGATGGCAAGAAGCTGTGGATCAGAAAGGTTGACATCCGCGTTGGTGGGTCGAGCGAAAGCCAGGGCCTTCCTGGCCATTGTGGGCCTGGTGTGGCGGCAGGTGACGTGGACGGCGACCGTAAATGCGAGGTAGTTTTCCTTACTAAGGATTCTGTTGTCCACATCTTGGATGGGGCAACTGGGCAAGAAGAGGCCAACGCTAAACCACGATATCCTGGGCAAGCCTCCGGCTGGGAAGTAGCCATGATCGCGGACTTTCGTGGTACCGGTGGCGACCGAGACCTGCTTCTTCAGGCGACAAATAAGAAAGGCTACCGCATGGGAAAGTTCCTCGCCGCCTACGCTATGGATCGGCTTCTAAGTGGCGGCAAACCTTTGTGGCAGACTGACAAGTTCGTATCTTGCGCGCATAATTCTGCTCGGCTTGCTGACATCAATGGCGATGGGCGCGATGAAGTGCTCGGGGCGACGATTTTCTCGCCTAACGGCAAATTGTTGGCCCGCGCCGTCCCTGGGCGGTGGCACATGGACAGTGTCTTTGTCGCCGATGTCCAGCCCGGCAAATCCGGCTTGGAAGTTATCATGCTCGAAGAAGGGTCAAACCACGTACAAGTTGTTGGTATAGCAGGCCCAATCTGGAGGAGCCATTTCAAAAAGCAGGAGCCGCAAAATGCCGCCGTTGGCCGATTCAAAAAGGATAGCGATGAGATCTTTGTCTGGTGCAGGTCACGCTACAACGAACATCAAAAGCCCTTTGTATTCAACTCGGCTGGTCGAAAAGTCTTCGATTACAAGATGGACGATGTTGCCCCATCCGGCTGGACAGCTAGCGGCGTGGAGGTGATCTATACCATCGATTGGACGGGCAAGAAAGAGCAGTTGGCTTGTGCTAAGGAGCGCCACGAAAGTGGTGACGTGTGCATCTTTGAACCACTTACGGGCAAGTTTGTGAAACACTTCAAGGAAAAAGCGGATCGGCTGTACGTGGTAGACGTGACGGGCGACTGGCGCGAGGAGATAATTGTTCTAAACGGCAGTGAATTGCACATATATCAGAACACGGAACGTAATCCAAGGCCCAACATAAAACGGCTGTGGGCTGACCGAAACTATCGACGACTAAAACAATGCTATAACTATTATTCACCTTAAACTTGAATCTGCACTTCTGTCTGCTACAGGGTCCATCCATTGTGATACTCGGGTCGGATGTACCTGTCAGCCTGTGGCACATTAGTGGCCTTCATATTTGCTCCGTCCCACGACAGCTTCTCTCCCGTGCGCAGAGCGACGTTGCCGAGCAGAATAACTTCTGTCATCGGGCCTGCATAGTCGAAATTTGAACTTGCCGGCTTGCCTGTCTTGCAGGCATCGATCCAGTCTCTATGATGTCCCTTGGATCTGGGGATTGTCTTCGGCGGTCGTTTGTATGCCTTCATCTTGGTCTCTGGTATAATCCGGGGACTTCCGCCCCATCCATCGCACATTATTTTGCCCTTGTCGCCAACAAATAGTATGCCATTACCGCCGCCTGTCAATTTCCGGCCTGGCTCCAGTTCCTCAGGTTGCGGCGGCATAATCCCGCCACTATACCAAGTCACTTTCACCGGCGGCATGTCCCCGCGGGCCGGAAACTTGTAGTGGACAACAGAGCCGAACGGCGTTGTTTCGGAATTGATGTTGGTGGCACTGCCTTCGACACTGACCGGATGGCCCAGCTTCAGCGCCCAAAAAGCAGGGTCCATATTATGGCAAGCCATATCGCCTATCGCGCCGGTCCCAAAATCCCACCAGCCACGCCAATTGTATGGTGTGTAAGCTGGATGATATGGCCTTTTCGGTACCGGGCCAAGCCATAAATCCCAGTCCAAGCCAAGCGGGATTGGTGGTTTCTCTTTGGGCCTGTCCACTCTATACTCAGCCCAGTCAACTCCCGTGTTACTCCAGGAATGTACCTCACGCACGGGGCCGATTGCCCCGTCCCGTATCCATTCACACGTAAGCCGAATCCTTTCGCCGCTGTGACCTTGGTTGCCCATCTGGGTAGCAACTTTCGCCTCACGTGCTGCCTCGGTGATTTTGCGGGCTTCATAGATCGAGTGCGTTAACGGCTTCTCGCAGTAGACATGTTTGCCGTTCTTAATAGCTGCCATCGTAGCTATTGCGTGTATGTGGTCGGGTGTCGCCACGAGCACGGCATCGATAGCTTTTTCTTTGTCGAACATTTTGCGAAAATCAATGTATCGCGCGCAGCCTGGGTACTTGGCGGTCGATTTTTGACCTGCATAGTGCTTCTGGACGAGCTGCAGCGCAGGCTTTCTTCCCGCTGTGCCGCCATAGTAGAAGCGGCTGTAATCAGCTTCTTCGGTGACATCACAGATCGCCATAACTTGGACATCTGGATGCTGAAGAAGTGCCCTTATATTGTGTACGCCCTGGCCACCTGTGCCAATGACCGCTATATTGACCTTGTTGCTCGGCCTCGTGTACGCACGGCCGCCCAGCACATATCGCGGAACAATCGTAAACGCAGTCGCTGTTGCCGCCACACCGCTAAGGAACTTGCGCCTGGAAACTCTCTTTGACTTTGTGCGCTTGATATGCTCTCTCATTTCGGTTATCCTTAAATGCCGTATCTGCGATACTATTAGAAACAGAAATCAACTCTACGATCAGCTTTCATTATAGCCTCAACAAACAGTCTCAGCAAAGTATTTGTTATGGCCTGCGAGCGCACCGACACATGGCAAAGGTCTTCTGAAAGACCCGAACTGGTACTCTGTTACTTTTGATTCGATGAGTTGTCATTGCGAGGCCTGAAAGGCCGTGGCAATCTCTGGCCTTCGAATGATAGAGATTGCTTCGCTTCGCTCGCAATGACGCCGGATGTAGCCCTATGTCATTGCGAGGAGTCCGCCGCGACGGACGACGAAGCAATCTCATTCCGGCATAGTAGCGAGATTTACGAAACGCTGTACTAGCACAGTGTCGCCAAGGCAGCATGATCGTGCAGCAAATTGGGCAAAATCCTCGACGGAACGTTTGCATTCATAGGCCAGATTCGATACTTTATCAGGGTTTCCCACGGTACTGCTGCCGTTGCCGAAAGCAAAACTCTAAATGCCGTACAATATGCCCGATTTCGGGCTCGCATTGGAGAAGCGCCGGTGAAGTTACAACGCTACGAAGGTAACCCGATCCTCTCACCAAACCCAGCCAACGAATGGGAGAGCTTGGCGGTCTTCAACCCTGCAGCCTGGTATGACCAGGACAAAAAACAAGTCCTGCTTCTGTACAGGGCTGCTGAATCGGGTCCCGAATACAAGTGCTATTTTGGCTTGGCAGTGAGCAACGACGGCTACAATTTTGAGCGTGTCTCCGACCAGCCGGCTTTTAGTCCCAGCATAGATGGTTTCGACGCAAGCACTGTGCAAGACCCCAGGATGGTGAAGATGGGCGAATACTATTACATCACCTATGCTTGTAGGTTTTTCCCATTTGGCCAGTTTTGGATGCCCGAGGAAACACGCTATAAAGCTCCTGAGTGTCCACCAGATTTCCCTCGCATATTTCGAAGAAACGCAACCAGCACCGGCCTACTGCTGACAAAGGATTTCAAACGCTACATCCGTGCCGGGCGTTTGACCAACCCTGTGTTGGATGACAGGGACGTCGTACTTTTCCCCGAAAAGATCAACGGCAAATACGTGATGATGCACAGACCGTTGGAATGGGTCGGAGCCAAGTATGGTACCAAGCATCCCGCCATCTGGGTATCGATGGCGGATGACCTGCTGGGTTTTCGTGAGAGTCAGTTCCTTATCAAAGCAAACTCCGACTGGGAGTGCGGCAAAATCGGCATCAATACGCTACGCTGGCTAAAGAAGCATCTGTAGAGGCTGCACGAGGTACTCGTTATTTCAGTTGAGCAAAAGCTCGGCGGCATCTTGTGCCAAAATACTTATGACTTGCCATTTCCTGGTGATCTTGTACACCGCAGTTGACAGCGGTGCTCACAGAGCTTAAAATCTCACAAATTGCGATGAGCTTGTCAGGAGACGAAGATGGATATGAAAGGTGTAGTCCTTGCTGGCGGAACAGGATCGCGGCTTATGCCGCTGACCAAGGTCACAAATAAGCATTTGCTCCCTATCGGGCAGAAGCCCATGATTTATTACCCGATTGAAAAGCTGACCTCAATTGGCATCGATGAAATTCTGATCGTGACCGGCATCGAGCACATGGGCGATGTGGTTAGCCTGTTGGGCTCCGGAAAAGATTTTGGCTGCCGGTTCACGTACAAAGTCCAAGACGAAGCGGGCGGGATCGCGCAAGCACTGGCTTTGGCCGAAGACTTCGCGACCGGACAGGCACTGGCTGTTATCCTTGGGGACAATATCTTTCAGAGCAGCCTGGGAAAGTATGCAGACAAGTTTATGGCTCAAGAAATCGGTGCAAGGGTGTTGCTCAAGCAGGTTCAGAGTGCCCAGCGATTTGGCGTCGCTGAAATTTCAGAGGATAAGGTTATCGGTATCGAAGAAAAGCCGGCAAAGCCTAAGTCGGATTTTGCCATAACAGGTATATATTTCTACGATGCTTTTGTCTTTGATATCATACGGGGGCTCAAACCGTCAGCGCGCGGAGAGCTCGAGATCAGTGACGTTAATAATGCGTACATTGCAAAAGGGCAGTTGGCCTATGATATACTCGAAGGTTGGTGGACGGACGCCGGCACGTTCGAGTCACTGGTTAGAGCCAACGAGCTGGTAGTAAAGGAGCCACCGCAATGACAAAAGAGATAGTGCCTCTAAAAACGGTTTTCACAGACGAAGAACTGATTGTTCGCAGCTCTGGCAAGCTCATTGATGGCGTCGCCGCCCGTCGCGCAAAGGTCCTTCCTGATGAGCGTGGCCGGTTGGGCGAAATAATGCGAGTTGACGACCCGTGGTTCGAGAAATTCGGCCAGGTCTATTTCACGACGACCTACCCCGGCGTCGTAAAAGCCTGGCATTATCATAAGAAACAAACCGACCATTTCTACGTCGTTAAGGGAACGCTCAAGGTGGCGCTGTATGACGAGCGAAAGGATTCGCCTACCTACGGCACCGTGAACGAACTCTACCTTGGCGAGCACTGCCCCGGCTTGGTGAGAATACCGCCCGGCGTACAGCACGGCTGGATGTGTATCAGCGAGACTGAAGCCTACATAGTGAACGTCGTCTCGGAAACATACAACTACGCCGACCCTGACGAGTTCCGCACACATCCGCACGATAATCACATCCCGTATGACTGGACTCGCAAAAATGGCTAAAGACGCGGTTGCAATTCTTGGCGGCAAGGGAATGCTGGGCACGGACCTGGCCGACATCTGCGAGCAGCAAGGCTTTGACGTTGAAGTATATGATTTGCCGGAGTTTGACATAACCGACTCTGATCAGCTAAAGCAAGCCATTGAAGCCGCCGGGACAATCGTCAATTGCGCAGCTTACACCAATGTCGATGGTGCCGAAAGCGAATCCGAATTGGCATATCAGGTCAATGCTGCAGCGGTAGGGCGGCTGGGTGCTATTGCGAAAGAGGCAGATGCATGGCTTTTGCACATAAGTACCGATTTCGTTTTCGATGGTAACTTGGACAGGCCTTATATTGAGACAGACATGCCAAACCCGGTAAATGAATATGGCAAAGGCAAGCTGGCCGGCGAGCGACTCTTAGTTGAAAGTGGCTGTGCTCACTGTATAATGCGCGTTGAATGGACGTACGGTTCGCACGGCGACAATTTCGTGACCAAGCTAATCGAACGTGCGAAAACCGGCAACGCGCTGAAGGTCGTTGACGACCAGACAGGTTCGCCGACGGCTACGGTCGAAGCGGCAAAAGTAATCTGCGAACTGCTGCGAAGAAAACCAGAGGGCATATTTCATTTCGCAAGTGCCGGCTACGTCAGCCGTTATGAAATGGCGAAGTTTATGTTCGACAAGCTCTCGATGGATGTTGATCTGTCACCTTGCAAAACGGGCGACTATATTTGTGCCGCGGCGAGGCCCTTAAATAGCCGTTTCGACTGTGCCAAAATTGAGGCTTTGCTAAATGAGCCTATCAAGCCCTGGCAGTTGCCATTAGAACGTTTCTTGGAGCAGCTATGAGAAGACTTCTGGTTACAGGCGGTGCAGGATTTATTGGAAGCAATTTTGTGAGGATGGTGCTCTCAGAGCAGCCCGGTTGTCTCGTCGTCAATCTGGACAAGCTGACCTACGCCGGAAATCTTGCGAACCTTGCGGAGTTCTTAAACCATCCCAACCACAAGTTCGTCAAAGGGGATATTTGTGATGGTGGGCTGATCGAAAAAATTATCGGCGAGCACAAGACGGACACGATCGTCAACTTTGCTGCCGAGAGCCACGTTGACCGTTCCATCACTGAGCCGAAGGTTTTCATTGACACCAACATTACCGGCACATTGAATTTGCTCGAAGCAGCGCGTGACAAAAAGTTGGAGCGGTTCATTCAAATTTCTACGGATGAAGTCTACGGGGCACTTGGCCCGCAGGGCAAATTCACCGAGAAAACGCCACTGACCCCAAACTCGCCATATTCGGCGAGCAAAGCTGCCGCGGACCATCTCGTAAAGGCTTTCGGCCATACCTGGGGCGTCAAATATAACATCACCAGATGCTCGAACAATTATGGCCCGTACCAGTTTCCAGAAAAATTGATTCCTCTGATGATTAACAATGCTCTCAACGACAAGGAATTGCCTGTCTACGGCGATGGCTTATACGTGCGGGATTGGCTATACGTATACGATCATTGCACCGCCGTATGGAAGGTCTTAACCGAAGCACCACCCGGCGAGGTTTACAACATCGGTGGCTGTAATGAAAAGACAAACCTCGAAGTCATCAATTTGATACTTGACCGCTTGGGTAAACCACAATCACTTATTAAGCACGTCACCGACAGGCCTGGACACGATAGGCGCTATGCTATCGACGCAAATAGAATAATGACGGAGCTTGATTGGCGACCATCGGTTAGCTTCGAAGAAGGCATCAGTAGAACCATAGACTGGTATCTTCAGAGCGAGAACTGGCTTGGCAATGTTGTCTCCGGCGACTACCAGAAGTATTATGAATCGATGTACTCGGAAAGGTAGAAATGCCGGACAATCAGTTGAAACGCAAACAACAATGGGGTAGACTTGAACACAGCAACCTGTAAAGAATGATTTCGCTTCGGGATTTCGACCAGTTTTGCAGAGAAAAGGTCTTGGGCAAGAAAATGATTGAAAGACATGTTTACCTTCCGGAAAACACCGTTGTACATGGTGAAAGAACGATAGAAGAAGCAAGGGATTACGAAAAAAAGAGATTTGGCAGCAGCAAAAGAGTGAAAAGGCTTGATAAATTTGAAAAGACATTCGCCCGAGCACTTCTTCGAATGGTCGGCACTGATTCGCACATAGTTGATATTCCCTGTGGCAACGGTAGATTTTTTAGCATTTTTTCGCAAGCCACGCGACTAACGATGGTTGACCGGTCTAAAAACATGCTCCAAGCCGCTCAAGAGAGAATTGGTAGTGCTGAAAATGTCAATTTGATTCAGGCAGAAGTTACATCCCTACCTCTAATAGATAGTTCGGCTGATTTGTGTTTCTGTATGCGGCTGTTTCACCATATGAAGAACGACCAGGTTAGATTCGATGCGTTGAAAGAAGTAACTCGTGTTTCGCGAAAATATGTTGCCTTGAGTTTTTATAACAAAAGCTCTTGGAGGTTTTATCGAAAAAAAATATTGGGAAAGAAAATTCGCGGAAATTATATTACCTTTGGTCATCTTGCTAACCTCGCCAGACAGGCAGGACTTGAGATTGTCAACAGATTTCCGAAGCTTAATTTAATTGAGCAACAATGTCTCGTAATTTTGAAGAAATCATAGGATTTGTGGTGCCAATATGTTCTCATTAAGCAAGAGAAGAATATTAATGACAGCTCTGGGATTCGAGTACAGCGATTTGCAGAGAGCCAAGTGGTGGCTGAGCGACAAGAGCCTAATTCCTTTGGCTCAATTAGCTGCATCTGCGATCGATACATGCGGCGAATCACCTTCATCGCATGATGTTGAAATTCTTAAACGTCAGGACAGACGATTAATTCTTCGTATCAACTTATCGCAATCCGGGCAGGCCCCTTTTATCATGAAAGTTTCCCCATTACGTTGCCTCAGACACAGATTGAAATATCATAGTATGAAATACAATAGATTCGCGTTCGGTGAAGCTGTTAACTTGCTTATTGCTGCTAAGCGAGGCTTAAAAGTGCCGAAAGTCTATGGTTATGGGTGCATATATGGCTCCTGTCGGCTAATAACAAAGGACATATTAATTCTCGAGGACTTAGCGCCTCGCACCCCAGTTGGTGAGTTGCTGAAATTAAACAGGGGTGATGAGGAAAAATGTGCTAAGATACTTAGCCGGACCATTCCCAGCTTCGTTGACCTTTACAAAGAAAAGTGTAATAACATAAGTACAAATATGGGCGCCATTATGCTTGGTGACGAAAATTCGAAACAGGATGATTTTATTGTGGATTTCGAGTATGCAAAGTTTCATAATAAGCCCAGCCTTGAAGTTCTGATGTTCGAAGCTGGTCATTTTGCGAAGCATTGCTGCACTTGGGTCGCAAAGGAAACAGTTAATGAGTGGAAGGATAAGCTGCTGGACGCCGTTGAAATTCAAAGACCACGCATCAGGGAAAAAATGACGGGCTACTTCAATTACTATTTCAATGCACAATTATCCCGGAAAGAACGACAAAAGGTCGGCGTCTCATAGTTTCGAAAGAACACATCTGTAAAGAGCGAATATGTTCTCATTGATCAGGCAAGGAACGAGAATAGTTAAGTCGGCCTTGAAATTCACTTATAACGACTCGAAAAGGACGAAATGGTGGTTGAGAGATGAGAGCCTAATTCCCGTGACTCAATCAGTAGCTGCTGCTATTAGGGGCATTAGTAAACCAACTGGGCCAAGCAATGTTGAAATAATTAAGTGGAGAAAGCTAAAGATTGTCTTTCGGATTGAGGGCTCTGAAGGTTTAGCGCAATCGTTTATTGTTAAAGCCTATCTCCTAAGTCGCTTTAAGCATAGGTTAAAATATCGTAGACGTGGTCTGAATGAGGTTGCCAACCTAATTAGAGCCAAGCGTAGAGGTATCAATACACCGGATGTTTATGGCTACGGCCGTATAAATGATATCTTCGGGCTTGTTACAGTAAGTATCATTATTCTCGAAGATTTATGCGGCCGATCTGCTATAGATGAGCTGATGCATACACGGCCACAGGACGAGTGTTCCAGAATGCTTATTTCGACCGTTTCTTTATTTAGTAAGCTTTATAGGGGAGCGTGTAACCTATTCGATATGAATGGCGGATCTGTTATGCTATGTGAAAGTGCTCTTGATTCTGAAGCATTTCTCGTGGATCTCGAACGCGCCGATTTTTATGACAGACCAAGTGTTGAAGTTCTGATGTTTGAGGCTGGTTACTTTGCAAGATCGTGCCGTAATTGGGTATCAACCGAGGCAATCGACCAGTGGATCGGAGAGCTTTTGAGCGCAGTCAGCATTAATGGCAGTGGCGAGATAGAAAAAGCCAAAGAGCGGTTCAATCATTATTTCGGTACGGATTTGTCCCGCAAAGAAAGGTTAAGAATCCGTTGAGACTCAAACAGATTAAAAAAAATTCGCTTGTTAAGCCGCGATCCCCCGATGCCTCCACAGATGGCACAGAACAAATACTAAAGCGCGTTTGTGGTCGATTTCTTGAGAACGACAACGAGGTGTTTTCCGTGGTTTTCGTCTGTTTTTCGTAATCGTTTCCATACATAATTCCATATCAAACGGTTTAATGCTCTCAGTTCTATAAACCCGTGGTGATTGTGAGTAAATTTACAGTATTGTTTAACTAATAGGCTCTTCTTATACACATATTCGACGTTAGCAATAGCCAAATGTACTTCGGCTTCTTCAAGCTGTTTTTGGAGTAGGTTCAAATCATAATGGCGATAGTGTTTCTTACGCACGCGGAAGACAGTTGTGGGAACAGATATAATAACATAACCATCCCTGTTGGTCCGCTTCTCTAAAGTCCTTAAGAATGTATTAATTTGATCATCCGGAATATGCTCCAGCACTGCCACTGCTAAAACTACATCGAATGTCTCTTTTAGTTCCTGAGCGTCGATAGATAAAAACTCGACTTCGGGGTGAAATGCCTTTGCAAAGCGGATCGCTCGTTCGGATAGGTCGACGCCTACTCGCCGGTCAATCCCCAAGTCCAGCACACCGATGACACACCCATCTCCACACCCAACCTCAAGTACCGACGAAGGGCTCAAGGATTGCACAATTTCCCGGATATGCCTTGTATAGCAGAGATATTCAAAACCCCAGTCTATAATCCGAAAGCGGACCCCGACATCTTCATTGTCAAAATGGGGAATGTGATGATAAGGCAAGCAGTACAGGTCCTCTTGAATCTTGTACCTATCTACTTGTGGAGAATTCGCTTCAGATGCCATGACTACATTCCCTTTGTTTTTCAGTGAATATCCCTAACAACCTGCCACAATTAGTAGCTCGATAGGAAAAGGTGGTGGCAGTTCTATAATTATCGATCAACAATTATTGCTTGTAAAACCAGCACTTGGCCGGTAATATACTTCAAGCATTTTAGTATGAAAAACGGCTAAGAGCAAATGCTAATTGACCACAATTGATAATTTAATAGGCTCGAGATATTACTATGCTTCCTAAAGTTAGCATCTGTATACCTACATACAATCGAAGAGAGTATCTCAAGGAGGCCCTTGCAAGCGTGTTCGCTCAAACATACAAAGACTATGAAATCGTCATAGTCGATGATGGTTCAACTGATGGCACAGAAGAGATGGTAAAGAGTGCTGGTTACAATGTACGATATCACTGCACGAATCATATAGGACAATCTGCCGCAAGAAACGAGCTAATCAGGCTGGCTCAGGGAGAGTATATCAGCTTTTTGGACTCAGACGATGTGTTATTTCCCGACGCCGTCCAGAGGCTTATTCGCGTGATGGATATATATGGGCCTGACGTTTTCGCATACGGCTGGTACGTGGGCATTGACGAAAAAGGCAATGAAATTCCTACGAGACAACGCAAGCTGCCTACCGGCGACATAGTACCAGAATTATTTGAGTTTATCTATGTCAAATCGTGCGGGACGCTGTGTGCGAAGAGGATTTATGAAAATGAGGGAGGATTTGATGTTACGCTGACGCGCTGTGCCACGTACAA
>DAOWID010000076.1 GCA_030641115.1 Planctomycetota bacterium
AAATTCCGAAAAAGTCAAATGAACGTAAATAAAGTATTAACAATGAATTATGAAAAAAAGGACACTTGGTGGACTGGGAAAAAACGAACCCAAACGAACCCAAACAAACCCAATTCCCCAGAGCCTAAAATGAGCGTAAACGTCTCTCTTACAAGGAATTATGAGAATAATCCGGCTCTGCCGCTCCGCCAAAACAAACCCAATTCAAACCCAATCCCCCGAAAGCGCAAAATGAACGCAAGCTCGCTGCTAACAAGAGATTATGAAAATCAGCCCCTTCGGGGGATAAAGCCAATGTCGAAACAGCTAACACACCAGTTCCGTCGGAGCCGAATTGCCTTGACACAAATCCGGCTCAGTGAGATAATAACGGTCTCTATCTTTAATCGCAGTTTTTTTGGTCTTAACCATTGGAAAGGACAGAATTGTGAAAAGTTATCGCGGGCCGTTCAAAAGTGAAAGCGTAAAAGGTAAATGGCGGAGCTTCTTGCTTTTCGCTCTTTACTTTTCGTTATTTTTTGTTGTTTGCAGTTTGGGCTGCCGACGGAAGGCCCCGAGCGAGACCGATGCGAATACGCCGGAGCAAGCTGCCGCTGCTAAGACGGCGAGTGGTGACGTTGCGGTTACCGTCAACGGCGTCAAGATTATGGAGGCCGAAATAGAGGAAATAATCGGGCCGCAGCTTGCCAGCCTGGCCAAGCAGGCCCCCAATAGGCCCCCAGCGTTTATTGAGCAATACAAAACGGTGCTCCGGCAACAGGTCTTGGAAGGAGCGATCGTTAGACGGTTGCTGGACGGAGAGATGAAAGAGGCCAAGATAGTAGTCACTGACGAAGACGTCATTAACTGGATCGAAGCGAGGGCCTCTGCACAGAGGCCGCCGTTATCGTTGGAAGATTTCAAGAAAAAGATGGAGGGATACGGCCAAAGCTTTGACGAGATGAAAGAGCAGGTCCGAAAAGGATTAGTGTATGAGAAGTTCATGGAAAGTCAGTGGGCCGGCAAGATAAACGTTACCGAAGAAGATGCCAACGACTATTATTCTAAGAACGAAAAGGAGTACGAACAGGTCAGGGCAAGCCACATTCTCATAAAACCTGATGTCAGCGACCCCAATACTGACCCGAACGAGGCCAAGGCTACGGCCAAAGCAGAACTCCAGGGCCTGCTTAAGCAAATCAATGATGGAGCTGACTTTGCCGAGTTAGCCAAAGCTCACTCTGACGATGATTCGGCAGCAGGCGGCGGCAACCTGGATTTCTTCAAAAGGCCCGAGATGGAACCGCCTTTTGCCAAAGCCGCGTTCGAGCTGGAAGTGGGTCAGATTAGTGATATTGTTGAAACTACATCCGGATACCACATAATAAAGGTTACAGGCCGCAAAGATTCTTTTGAACACTTCAAGGACGAAATAATAGAGGCGCTGACACGGAAGAAACAGGGCGAATTTGCCAGAGACTATGTTAAATCGCTCAAGGACAAGGCGAACATAGTCTATCCGCCCGGCAAACAGCCAAAGCCTACCGGCCCGATTCCTCCTGGCGGTGGGCGCAAATAGCTTATAGCAGAGAGTAAAAAGTTGCCAAACTGAAAACAGGAAACTCGCCTTTGCGAATTTCCTGTTTTTTATCGGCGGCTAATCCTGGCACTTTGCAGGCTTGGCAGTCTAATACTCCATTTCAGAAATAGTACGAGTACGAGATTGCCACGCTCGGCTGCGCCTCGCTCGCAACGACGCCGGATGTAGCCCTATGTCATTGCGAGGAGCGAAGCGACGAAGCAATCTCATTCCGGCATGGTAGGGAGATTTACGAAACGCTGTACTAGTTTAGCAACGAAGCCGGGTCAAGATTGGCTGATTCTATGTCTCTGAAGTATTTTACCGTGCCGACCTTCAGCTCAATCGTGGCTTCTTCGTCGCAGACAATAATGCCTTTTGCGTGCATTTGCAGGGCACTGACTGTCCACATATGATTTACACCGCCTTCGATGGCGTGTCGCAATGCGCGGGCCTTGCTATGGCCGCTGGCAATAATCAGCACCTCGTCGGCATCCAGAACGGTTCCCACGCCCACCGTCAAGGCGGTTTTGGGGACTTTGTTAATGTCGTTGTCAAAAAATCGCGAGTTGGCTACGATAGTATCGTAAGTCAGTGTTTTGATGCGAGTTCTGGATGAGAATGATGAGCCTGGTTCATTGAATGCTATATGGCCGTCCGGGCCTATGCCCCCCACGAACAGGCCTACGCCGCCCGCTTGCTTTATTTTTTCTTCGTAGCCGGCGCACTCAGCTTCAAGGTCCGACGCGTTTCCGTCGAGGATATTGACATTCTCTTTGCGAATATCTATGTGGCTAAAGAAGTTGTTCCACATAAATGAGTGGTAGCTCTCAGGGTGGTCCTCGGGAAGATTCACATATTCATCCATATTAAAGGTGACAACATTCTTGAACGAGACCGTCCCTTGTTTATTGAGTTTTATTAACTCTTTGTACATCCCGATCGGCGAGGAGCCTGTGGGCAGTCCCAGCACAAAAGGTTTGGACTTGCCTGGACCGGAATCATTTATCCTCTTGGCAACATAGTTTGCGGCCCATTGGGATGCTGCTTCATAACTCGGTTCAATTATCACTCTCATAAATCTCTCCTTGCAAAAACATCATTCTCTTTGGGTACTTCGGCGAAGGAAGTATACAGGCCGTAGTCCCATAAATCAAGATGTTTAGGGCAAAGTGCTTGCGGTTGGTTGATCCCGCCATGACCTATCTGGTTGCCAATGCACAGAGGATTCTTACACTCTTTGGGCACGATGCTGCACGTACGGAGGTTCGAGAAGATAAGTCACAAGATTTTGCGTCAAAATTTGGAGTAATAGCTTGGCAGGTGCCGATGTTATACAAAGACGAGACAGTCATGTTAGCTTTGGCAAAATCGTCCGAGAATCTTACGAGTTGTGTAACCGTTCACGGGCCAAATATGCCATTTTATGTCATTGCGAGGCCTTTTTCAAAGGCCGTGGCAATCTCAATCGTTACATTTTAGATTGCTTCGTCGCAAAACTCCTCGCAATGACCCCAAGAACGCAACTTATACGCTGTGAACGATTACCGAGTTGTTTACCGGGCTCCTCTTTTGTGAAAAGATGGCAAGTGGGGACCGTCTGGGATGGAGTAATGTCAGATCAGCCAAGGGTAATCAGGGTCCTGGGGGCGTTGCTGGTGTCGATGACAATGGGGGCAATAGTGCTAATGGCCCTCGGCAATCATCCTCCCTCTGCGGGCCCGTTTAGTCTTTCGAGCTATTTTCGTGTGGAAAAAGCGATTCTCTCCGACGCCCGTCAATTGCCCGATCACTGGAGCCGTATCGAAATCTACTACAGTGGCCGCAAAGCTGGCAACATAGAACAGTTGGCCTCTCTGAGCGGCCTGGCAAGCCCCGAAGACCTTAATTGCCATTTTGTTGTCTGCAATGGGCTTGGTGGCGGCGACGGCCAAATACAGCCGACCGAAAAATGGCAAAGACAATGGTCAATCGTACCGGGCCGAAATTGGTACGGCAGCGCGCAGACTATCCGCGTGTGCATCATAGGGGACGGTAAAGCCGCTTGCCCAACCAGTTGCCAGGTAAAAGGGATACAGGCGCTGGTAGAAGGACTGTGCAGGAAGTTTGCGGTTCAGCCCGAATCCGTCACCTACCCTAACTATTGGCTGTAGTAAGAGCATTTGACGGAGCGAGCCGTTGTGGCTTGCTGCCTAAATCCTTGTTTCCATGTTAAGACCGGATGTGCGTCTGCCGGACGCACATCCGGTCATTTTATGGGGGAGGTTGTTTACTTAGCAGTATTCCGATCGCTTTAGGCGCGGCATCAACTGGCAACCGTTCACGGGGCAAATGTGCCGTTTTATGTCATTGCGAGATCCGCCGCAGGTGGACCGTGGCAATCTCAATCGTTACATCTTGGATTGCTTCGTCGTAAAACTCCTCGCAATGACCGCACAAACGCAACTTATACCCCGTGAACGCTTACGGCTTCTTTTTGTCCTGGCAAATCGTACTTTGATGTTTGCCGATGGATTTAGAGATCAAATTTGTTGCATTTCTGGCAACAGTCCGCAGCGCGGCAATATCTTCAGTCACTATCAGCATAATTGCCGCTCTGATTTCACCCGTGATTTTCTTTACCTTATTCTCTACCATTTCAACTGCGCATATCTTGACTTGCCACATGTGGTTCTCACCTATGCAGACGGACTCAGAAAGGTCTTTATTGCGGCTTTTCCGGAAAAATCTACAGAAATGCGAAGAAATGCCCGTTAGCGGAGCTTTTTTATGGATTTGGCTTCCAGCAACCCGAAGTTTTCTTTCTCTGTCAGAACTACCCATGCCCGCCAATCTTTTTTGCCGATTTGTACTGGTTCGATTGGCTGCACATCTGTCAGCCAGACCAAAAGGCCAAATTTGCAGTTCATTTTACTTCGCCAGTATTCTTCGGAGCCTCTGATATCGTGGTTGTGTCGCTGCTTTATTTCGGTTATTTGTGCCGGCGTCAGACTCGCAAAGTTTTTGACTGTTGCCACGGTTGCCGTCGCACATACCGGCCCGGAACTTAGCTTTAGAAATAACTTATCACCTGGCAGCACTCGTCCGAAAGCATGGCGCCGGGTTTTGGTAAGCCGTGATTCAATTCGCTTTCGGCCATCCAAAATTGCATCCAAATAAGGTTTCTTTAGGATTACCAGATGATAATTTGCCATAGTCTTGCCTGGTTGGCTCCAGTGAATAGTACTCTGTCAACTATGAATTAGTGGGTGTCATTCCCGCGAAAGCGGGAATCCAGACCATTTGACAGAGAGCCTCGCTAATTCGTTTTTGACCTGATCAATGCTCTTAAAAAGAATCGCGTTAAGGCCCGCCTCTTTTGCGCCATTTGTGTATTCGAGCTTGTCGTCTATGAGCACCGAATGTTGAGCCTCTGTCGCGAGTTTATCAACCGTGACTTCGTAGATTTTCTTTTCCGGTTTTGCTGTTCTGTGGGCACAGGAAAAAATAAGTTGATCGAACATATCGTAATTTAACCCGTGGAAGTACCGCATTGCGGGAGCTTCGGTGTTAGACAAAAGCGCGGTCTTATAGCCTTTGTTGTGCAGTTTTGAAGCCAGAGAAAACACTTCCGCCCTTGGCGAATAAGCTGTGCGAAAAGCGTCGCCCCACAGCGAGTTTTGTTCCGGCTTCGGCCTGCTCAGCTCTGTGCAGATATTCTCCCAGAACGCGTCTTCGCTAAGCAGCCCTTTCTGGAAATCGTCCAAGAATCTATCGTGTATTTGGGCATAATCCTCCACTGGCATACCGAAAGCCTTGGCGCAGTACTCTAGTAGGGCCGGTCTTGGATCGTCTATCAGCACTCCTCCCCAGTCGAATATGATGGCTTCTATCTGTCCCATGATAGGCACCTAACAAGAGCTAATTTGAACTTAACCACGGATTTCACAGATTACGCGGAGACAGAAAAAAGAAAAAAATCGGTGCAATCCGTGTAATCCGCGGTTCAAAATAACAAATTTCTATACATTCAAGTTATGGGCCTCAGGACGATACAAAGGTTCACCGTACACATCAACACTTTTTTGACTCTGTTTAACGGTTGGCACTTGTCTTTGACGCACAGGTCTTTGGCATTTATAATCAGGGCGGTTCATTGAGGATAAGAAAATGCTGTCAATTCTAATAGCAGTAGGCCTGGTTTTGATCTTGGCCGTCTTAGCTCTATTGGTCTGGCTTATTGTCTCCAATTTTGCCGGCAGAAAAGAAGTCGCTGGCCAGGCCGCCGGCATCGGGCTCCTGCAGCAGCAGCTTGAGGGGCTAAAGGCTGCTCAGGACAAGACTTCGGAGAATCTGCAGAGGTCTTTACAAACCGGCCAGACCACACTCAGTCAGAACCTGCAATCGAGCCAGCAGGTGCTTAGCCGGCTGAACAGCCAAATTGGCGAACTGCAAG
>DAOWID010000327.1 GCA_030641115.1 Planctomycetota bacterium
AGAACTTATGCTTGCTGGCAAAATCTAAGTAGCGTTGTAGTATTAGGTCTGATAAGGAGTTGACGGTTGCGAACTTATTGGGCGTGAGGAGCGTATGATTTTTAGCTTAAAATCGGGTCCTTGATGAGCGCAGCAGATCCGGCTTTGCTAAAGCTATGTTCTTTATTTGCCGATACTTATGTTATAAGCGATGGCTGGCCGTCAGCAGATAGTCCGAGAATTACAGCTCGGCAGCGAAGCCGGTCGGATAAAAATTGACCGGGGAGAAACGGAATGCAGCGGGTGCTGTATTTGTTTTTTTTGCGCATCCGACGGGCACGGAGTTTGTCCACATTGATTATTGAAGTGTTGTTTTCGACGCGGCGCGAAATTCTTCTTTGGGTTTGATATGAGAGCATTGGTTACGGGCGGAGCGGGTTTTATCGGGTCTCATCTGGCAGAGCGTCTGCTGAAAGACGGCAATGAGGTGGTTGTTGTCGATAACCTCAGCACCGGCAGCTTGAAGAACGTCGAGAGCTTCGAAGGATATCACGGGTTTGAGTTCGTTGAGGGTGATATCCGCGATGGCAAGTTGATAGAAGCTCTGGCGGAGCGGAGCGATACGGTCTTTCATTTAGCTGCGGCTGTCGGCGTGCAGTTGATAGCGGACGACCCGGTCCATACGATAGAGACCAATATCGGGGGGACTGAGACGGTGCTCGAGGCGGCGAATAAGTTCGGCGCCAAAGTCCTGATTGCTTCGAGCAGCGAGGTCTATGGCAAGAGCGAGGCGACGCCCTTCCGCGAAGAGGACGACCTTGTGTTGGGCAGCACGAGTATGTCGCGGTGGGCATACGCGTGCACCAAGGCGATCGATGAGTTCTTGGGCCAGGCCTTCGGTCAACAGTACCGCCTGAACGTGGTGATCGGGAGGTTCTTCAATACAATCGGGCCGAGGCAGACGGGTCAGTATGGGATGGTAGTGCCCCGATTCGTCGAGAGGGCGTTGAAAAACAGGCCGGTTCAGATATACGGCACCGGTCGGCAAACGCGGTGCTTTTGCTATGTCGGCGACCTTGTGGAGGCGGTAATCGAGCTTATGAATTGTGAGCAGGCGGCGGGGAAGGTATATAACATCGGCTCAAGCGAAGAGATAAGTATCGAGGGCCTTGCCGACAAGATAATTGAGATGACCGGCAGCAAAAGTAAGAAGCAATTTGTCTCTTACGAGGAGGCCTACGGCAGGCCAATTGAGGATATGATGCGGCGGGTGCCGTGCCTTGAGCGGATAAATGCGGCGATTGGGTGGGAGCCCAAAACCGACCTGGCTGAAACGCTGGAGGTAATTATCGAAGGTCTTAGGTAGAAGCAGGGCCGAATCTCTGTTGTGGACCTTCGTCCACTTTGTAGGTGAAAACCTGCGGTAAAACCGCAGGCTAAATAGATTGGTTCGCTTCGCTGGCAATGACGGTTTGCATTTGACCTTTTCGGAGTAGTACGTGGCGGCGACATTTAGTCAGTGGGATTATCTGATAGTCACGGCGTCGAATGAGCTGCAGGCCGAGGCATACGAGCGGCAGTTGAAGATTCGCCAAGACCTGGGGCTTTTGAGTGACGTCCGTGAGGTTCTGGTCGTTGCCGATCCGGGCGGCAAGCGGGTTGGCAGCGGGGGCAGCACGCTTTACTGCCTGATGGAAGTTCTTACCCGCCAACTGGGCGGGGACTTGCGAACGGCCGGACCGGGCGAGTGGGAAAGCGTTCTGCGGAAACTGCGAATTCTGATTGTTCACGCCGGGGGTGATTCGAGGCGGCTGCCGGCATACGGTCCGTGCGGTAAGATATTTGTTCCGGTCCCGGGTGAAAGTGACAGTGCGGCGCCTTTGAGCTTGTTTGACCGGCAATTGCCGATATATCTGGCCCTGCCCGAGACGCAGGGGGACATCGGGCAGGTCGTGATAACCTCCGGCGATGTTATGCTGAGATTTGAGCCGGATGAAGTGAGATTCGCCGCCCAGGGCGTTACGGGATTGGCCTGCTATGCGCAGCCGGAACAGGCGAGCAGGCACGGTGTATTCTGCAGGGGACAAGGCGATGCGGTCGGGCTGTACCTGCAGAAGCCCACTGTGGCCGAGCAGAAAGCAAAAGGGGCGATAGACGCTTACGGCCAGGCCTGTCTGGATATTGGCGTGATGAGCTTCGACGCGGCCACGGCTGTTAAGATGTTAGAGGTTTTCGGGGTTTGTGCGGATCGGGGGGGCAAGCTTGCTTTGAGCGGCGAGATTGGTGAAGCGGTAATCAGCCGGCGTCTGGATTTCTATCGGGAAATCTGCTGTGCGATGGGCAGCGAGGCCGAGAAGTCGGAACACTTTGAGTCCGCCCGGCAGAGCGGTTCAAAGTGGAACAAGACTTTATTAGGCAAGCTGTTCAGGGCCTTTTCGCCGGTGCCTTTTAGCGTGAAGCTGCTGAAGCACTGTGATTTTCTTGATTTTGGGGCAAGCAGAGCACTTATTGACAGCGGCGCTCGGCTGCTGCAGGAAGACCGCGGGGTATCCTCGGTGCAGAGTCTTCTCGATATCAACAATGAGATTTCCCACGGCGGCTCGGTTAAGGGCCCATCTGCGTGGGTGGAGGGCTGTCGAGTCAGCTCGTCGCTGACTTTGGGCGGGGAGAATATGGTTGTTGGCGTTAATGTCGGTGAGCCGGTATCTCTGCGGGCCGGAGCGTGCCTTGACGTTATAAAGGGACAAAGCCGGGCCGGAAAGAATGTGTGGTTTGTGCGGTGCTACGGTGTGGATGATACTTTTAAGGAAACGATTGAAGAAGGTGGGAGTTTCTGTGGAGGCCGCGTGCTCGAATGGCTCGAAGCCGTGGGTGCCGGGCCGGAAGATGTCTGGGATGCGGAAATCTCTGTGGGCAGTCGGAGCATCTGGAACGCGCGGATGTTTCCCGCGGTGAAAGCTCACAGTGAGTATCGGCGGTGGCTGTGGATGCTCGATGCTGCAGGCGCCGGCGATAAGGACACCGAGGCGTGGCGCAGGGCGGACAGGTACAGCCTCGAGGAGATTTTGGCTGCCGCCGACCATAGTGACTTCTACGGGCGGCGAGGGAGGATTCGGGCCAAGGCAATTCAACGTTCTCTGCGTCGGGTGTTTCGGCCCCGGAGTGGATTTTCGAGTTCTGAGCTGGCGTACCTGCTCAAAGGTACGGAGGATTTGAGCGGGTGGGTTTCGGAGGTTCTTGCGGAGGCCCACTGGCATTTTCGGAACAGCGAGACCGGCGGGACCGAGTGCCTCGTATTTCCCAGGATTATCCATACATTAGGTTCCGCATTAGTTGAGCTTTACGAGGATAAAGATATTGCGGTGTCAGAGGCCCTGCCCGGTTTGGAGCGAATGCTGGGGGTCGAGCGGCGGAAGTGGTTAGGGTCTTTAGGGCTGGATTTGGATTGCGGGCTGAGCATTGTCCAATGGTCGCGGCGGGCACAGAGTGCCGCGTTCGAGGGTCTGGAGAGTGCGATTGTCGCCAGCGGTTTCGAGCAGGATGCCTGTCCGCGGAGCGTTTTGCGGAGCGATGAGATTGTCTGGGCCCGTGCTCCGGCTCGTCTCGACGTCGGTGGCGGCTGGACGGATACGCCGCCCTATTCGCTTGAGCACGGTGGCTGTGTGGTCAATGCGGCGGTTAATCTCAATGGTCAGCCGCCCATACAGGCGTATATGCGCGTGATAGATGAGCCGGTGATTCGCATCAGCTCGATCGACCAGGGTGCGAGGGTGGAGATTGGCAGTTTCGACGAGCTGCTGGACTATCGAGAGGCGACGAGCAGTTTTGCACTTGCCAAAGCGGCATTGGTGTTATCCGGTTTGTCACCGCCGGCCGGAGACAAGGGCGGCAACACCAGCCTAAAGAAGCTGCTGGAGCGTTTCGGCGGAGGGATTGAGCTGACGAGTCTTGCCGCGATTCCCAAGGGCAGCGGATTGGGGACGTCGAGCATAATGGGGGCCGTAATCTTTGCGGCGATTCAGCGGGTTATCGGCAGGGAGCTCTCGCAGCGCGAGCTGTTTCACAGCGTGCTGCGCTTAGAGCAGGCACTGACGACGGGCGGCGGCTGGCAGGACCAAATCGGCGGGGCGGTCGAAGGCGTGAAGATGATTGTGACGGATGTTGGATTGGTCCCGGATGCGATAATCCATTATGTGCCGAGCGATGTTCTGGACCCGAAGGCCAATGGGGGGCGGAGCCTTTTGTACTATACGGGTGTAACTCGGTTAGCGAAAGACATTCTGCATCAGGTCGTCGGGCGACATTTGAATCGAGACCGCGCGACGATGGGGACGCTTAAAAGGATGCGATCAGTGGCGAAAGATGTGGCCGACGTGCTTATTCGCAAGGACATAGCGGGATTTGGGCGTCTGGTTGACGCTGCCTGGGAGCTCAATAAGCGACTGGACCCGAACTCCACCAATGATGAGATTGAGCTGCTGTTCGAGCGTGTCAGGCCGTTTGTATTCGGTGCGAAACTCCTTGGCGCCGGCGGAGGTGGCTTTATGCTGATGATTTGTAAATCGGCGAAGGATGCAGCATCCATCCGCCAGATGCTTGAGGCCGAGCCACCCAATGAGCGGGCGAGGTTCTTCGATTTCGACGTCAGCAATGAGGGATTGACCGTAACTGTTTGTTAGAGAGTAGGAGGCCTTATGAAAAAGGCGTTGATTACGGGTATTACAGGGCAGGATGGCTCGTATCTTGCAGAGCTGCTGCTGGAAAAGGGTTACCAGGTTTGGGGTTTGATACGGCGGAGCTCGTCGTTCCACACGGGCAGGATAGACCATCTTTATAAGGACCCGCACGAACATCCGAGCCTTAGACTGGTTTACGGGGACCTGACGGACGGCAGCAATCTGTCGTCAATCATAGGCGAGATTAAGCCGGACGAAGTCTATAACTTAGGGGCACAAAGCCACGTTCGTGTGAGTTTTGATATGCCCATCTTTACCGTTGACACGGATGGCCTTGGAACGCTTCGACTGCTTGAGGCAATTCGTTCGTGCGACAAGCCGGCAAGGTTTTATCAGGCATCGAGCAGTGAGATGTACGGCAAGGCGGTCGAGACGCCGCAGACAGAAGAGACGGCGTTTCATCCGCGAAGTCCGTACGGTTGTGCGAAGGCGTACAGCTTCTGGCAAACGGTGAACTATCGAGAGGCTTACGGTTTGTTTGCTTGTAACGGGATTCTGTTCAATCACGAGTCGCCGAGGCGCGGCGAGACGTTTGTTACGAGAAAGATTACGCGCGCGGCGACGCGAATCAAGCTGGGCCTGCAAGAGAAGCTCTATTTGGGCAATCTGGATGCCAAGCGCGACTGGGGCTTTGCGGGGGATTACGTCGAGGTGATGTGGCTTATGCTCCAGCAGGATGAGCCGGACGATTACGTTATCGCCACGGGCCGGAGCCATTCGGTCAAAGAATTTGTGGCGGAGGTTTTCAGCTATCTTGATTTGAACTGGGCCGACCACGTCGAGATCGACCCGCGGTATTTCAGGCCGAGCGAGGTTGACCTGCTCCAGGGCGACGCGAGCAAGGCAAGACGAGTGCTTGGGTGGGAGCCTAAGGTGGGCTTCAAAGACCTTGCGCGAATGATGACCGATGCCGATATGAAAATCGCCAGGCGCCGGAAGATTATAAAGGAGCAAGAGGAGCCACAGCAATGAGCGGTTTTTTTGAGGACAAGCGCGTTGTTGTTACCGGCGGGGCCGGGTTTCTGGGCGGATATGTCACCAAGGGTCTGCGCAAGCGGGGTTGTAAGAATATCCTCGTGCCGGAGATTGATGACTACGACCTGGTGAAGGCCGAAGATATTGTTCGCATGTACGAGGATATGAAGCCGGATGTTGTTATTCATTTAGCGGCGGTTGTCGGCGGCATCGGCGCCAATCGCGACCATCCGGGCGAATTCTTCTACAAGAATTTGATGATGGGCGTTCAGCTCATCGAGCAGGGCAGGCTGTTCGGGGTTGACAAGTTTGTAGCAATAGGGACGGTTTGCGCGTATCCGAAGTTTACGCCGGTGCCGTTTAGGGAAGAGCAGGTCTGGGACGGGTATCCGGAGGAGACGAATGCGCCGTACGGACTGGCAAAGAAGATGCTGCTGGTTCAATCGCAGGCGTATCGCCAAGAGTATGGCTTCAACTCGATATTCCTGCTGCCCGTGAATCTTTACGGGCCGGGTGATAATTTCGACCCTGCGAGCAGTCACGTGATACCTTCGCTGATAAAGAAATGCGTTGATGCGATTGACAACGGGGATGACTATATTGAGTGCTGGGGGACCGGGAACGTTTCTCGTGAGTTCATTTACGCCGCAGATGCTGCCGACGGCATCCTGCTGGCGACGGAGAAATACGATAGTTCCGAGCCGGTGAATATCGGGTCGGGGTCTGAAATCATGATAAGGAATCTTGCGGAGAAAATTGCGAGGCTCACGGGCTTTGACGGCGAAATTTGGTGGGACAGCTCCAAGCCGGACGGCCAGCCGAGGCGGCGACTTGACGTCTCAAAGGCAAAAAAGTACTTTGGTTTTGAGGCCAAAACCACCTTCGATGACGGCCTTAAGGCAACAATAGATTGGTACAAAGCAAACCGCATTGGGATTTAGAATGGTTAGATGGTAATCAGGGCGGCCCCAAGAATTACTGATGAAGTGTGAAGTGTGCCGAACAATTTGCCGATATGAGAGATATTATGAGAGGATTTCCTAAGAATACTGCTGATTTTGGTTTTAGAGGGGTGAAAAACCTATATTATACTTGGCTAAGGCGTTGAGTGGGACCGATAATTTCTGCGTTAATCTGTGTGTTAATGGCAAGTAGGTGGCAAGATTTCCTAAAAAAGGAAAGTTGAAATTGTAGCATTAGCCGAGCGGCTATGGCGGGAGCTTCGGACAATGCCTCAATATACCCGCAGCCGCCGGTTAATCCGTGGCTGATAAGAATAAAGAATATGATATACTCATCTCATCGGGACGATTTCATTGCAAAGCAAGCGGCGGCCGAGGATGCTACCATCAGCAAGGATGAGGCGCTGGATGATCTGGTTGATGCTATGAAGAGTGATATCCGCTATGCGGAGAACACGGTCGATTTCGATGACGATAAGTTGAAGCTCATCGGCTGGGCTGGTAGAAAGGCCAAAACACCATTAGCTACGCCCGGGCAGGCGAGGTTGCTGGAAGCCCCGAAACAGGGTGAGGGCTGGGTCTTTCTGGACTGGAAAGCACCAGTCGAAGGCGGCACTGTCAGTGCCTATAAAGTAATGCGGCGTGAGCGCCCCGCGGGTCCGTGGGAAGAGGTTGCCACTGCAGTAATCAGTGAGGCGACACTAGTCGAGCAGCCGCGCGGCAAGGAGTTTGAATACCGCATTATTGCTGTCAATAAAGCCGGCGAAGGCGAGCCAAGCAACACAGCCATGGTTGTCTTGTAGCCAAAGGCGCAGAGGTATTTTCTCTGCGCCTTTGGCCGTTTTTTAGTAACGGCATCTTTGTTTTGCTGCAAATAGCCCGTGATAAAACGTGGAAGTCTTGGAAAAACCTTATTAAATCTATGCGTATGCGCAGTTATAATAATGAAGCTAAGAGACGGCTAATAATCAACATAGGTACTAACATATTGGTTGTGTTCGTGAATGTTGGAATTTATATTTGGCTAACTCCGTATCTGATACGAAATCTTGGTTTAAAAGTGTATGGAATGATTCCCCTAGTTGTTTCATTTATCGCATACTTTAATCTCTTCACAATGTCTATTTCAAACGCCGTGAGTCGATTTGTAGCTATTCATTTGGGCAGAGGTGAATTAGAAAAGAGCAACGTATATTTCAGCAGTGCTTTGTCTGCCCTAGTCATAGTATGCGGGCTGCTTCTTATTCCTGTTATTGTCCTTTCAGTTTCATTTTCCAAAGTCTTTCAGGTTCCAGCGGGTTTCGAAACGGATACCGGATGGTTGTTTTTTTTCGTAGTTTCCTCATCTTTAGTTATGGCGGTTACCAGCCCCTTTTTGGTCAGCACATTTGTTACACATCGCTTTGATCTCGCCAATTTAGTAAAGATGTTTGGCTATCTTCTGCGAGTGACAATTATTGTATTGTGTTTTACATATTTATCACCGTTATTAAAATATGTTGGACTGTCCTACTTCGCAATGACTTTGTTTGTTCTGGCTTGTTCCGTAGTATTAGCTAAGCGCTTGACCCCCCAATTACAGGTCAAGTGCAAATTATTCAACAGGAAAGCACTTCTCAAGATGGGACGTATGAGCAGCTGGATAGCAGTAAATCAAGTTGGTGCACTCTTATATCTTAGTACTGGCTTTATAGTAATAAATCTTTTTTTGGGACCTGAACAATGTGGCCGTTACGCTCCAGTTGCCCTGTGGATTATACTGTTAGGGACATTGGGAGGGGCCATTAGCAGTGTTTTTGCCCCGATAGCTTTTGAGTATATCGCTCATTGCAAATTGGATGTTTTGGCGCTGCAAATGCTTCGCTCTACGAAGTTTCTTGGTTTAATAATGGGATTTCCGGTAGGCTTGCTGTGCGGACTATCGACGCCGATATTAAAACGGTGGCTCGGACTGTCGTTTGCTGATTTGGGACCTTTAGTGTGGCTGCTAATCGGACCATTTCTGGTAAGCATTACAATCGTGCCAATGTTCTCAATATATAGAGGTTTGGACAAAGTGAAAGTGCCGGCAATAGTTACAATCATCGGTGGTATTATAAATGTGCTTCTATCTATACTACTGATCCGTTATACCGCCTTAGGGATTTACAGCGTTGCATTGTCCTTATCGTTGTGTTTGACAGTAAAAAACCTATTCTTCACTCCGATTTATGCAGCGATAATTACTGCTCAGCAAAAAGCTGCATTCATCAGAGAGATTTTCCCAGGCTTAGGAATGGCAGCACTTGTATCGTTAGTCGCATTGGCATTGAGCCGGATGTATGACCTGGCCTCAATCCCACGCTTATTGGGCGTAGGTGTGCTTATGATAGTGGTTTATGCTCCACTGTGTTATGGCGTGCTTATGAATAGAGAGGACAGGGCGTTACTGCGCTCACTGATTTACAGGCAAAGATAACTATATGAAATACAACACTTACACAGGGGAAAATGTATTAGAAAGGGTCGTTTCTAACAATTTGTGTGTCGGATGTGGTACGTGCGCAGGAGTATTGCCAGAAGTTCTGCGTATGCATACAGATAAATACGGTGCTTATCTGCCGGTATTGATTAAAGAAACTGATGAAGATTGGGGCCGGCTGAGTTTGAGGGTTTGCCCTTTTGCGGATAACGAGGACAATGAGGATACGATCGCAGCAAGACTGTTTGGCCAGCAGGAAGGGGTAAAGCATCGTTCGGAAACGGGATATTACCTGCAATGTTTCACCGGGCATGTCACCGATGAGGATGCCAGGTTGGCGTCTACTTCCGGTGGTATTATAAGCTGGCTTGCCGGTGAAATGCTATCCAGTGGCAAAGTTGATGCAGTTGCCTGTGTTGGACAATGCGATGATGGAGAAAATTTGTTTGAGTATCAACTCATCGCCGATAGTACTGAACTTTACAAGTGCAGGAAATCACGATATTATCCTGTGGAAGCCTCCAGGATAATCAGAGAAATCAGGAAAACCGACAGTAAGATTTTGTTTATTGGTTTACCCTGTTTCGTCAAGGCTATGAGACTAGCTATGAAGGCAGATCCTGTAATCGGGGATCGGATTGCGTACACAATAGGACTATTTTGTGGTCACCTAAAAAGCAAGCATTATTCTGCTTACCTCGCAAGGTGTTGTGGTGTTAGCGAGAGGGAGATTAAGACGGTAAATTTTCGCAAGAAGGTGCTTGGCAAACCAGCCAACAAATATGCATTTGAAGTGCTCATACGAAATGACGGCAAAGAAGAGCACCGGCAGATAATGATGGGGGATATTTGGGCTAGTAGCTGGAGCAATAATCTGTTTATGCTGGATGCGTGCGAATACTGTGACGACGTAATGGCTGAGACGGCGGATGTTTCTATCGGTGATGCCTGGCTGTCGGAGTACACAAAAGACTTTCGCGGAACGAGCATAGTCGTATGTCGTAACGCAGATTTACTCATAATGCTGCAAGCTGGAATTGACAGAACTGAAATTGTACTGGAGGAAATTTCAGTTGATAAAGTGATTCAATCCCAAGCCTCAGGCATGCGCCAGAGACGTGAGGGATTGAAATACCGATTATATTTATCTGCCAAAAAAGGAATATGGCGACCACACAAAAGGGTAGCGGCTGATCGACGAGCAGGCAACTTTAGTTATCGAATATTGCAATTGTTGCGGATTAAAACAAAAACATTGAGCCGTGAAGCATTTCTTAAACAACAACCAGTTGATGGCCTTGACATCTTTATTCACCTGCTGAGGCCTTGGATTTTGCTCCTTAGGGTTCTTAACCTTGTGCGACATTTGGCTGGAAGCCTTAAGAGAAAGACTTTTAACTTATTGAAGGTATCAATAACATAAAATTAACTCGGAGTTACTCAGATGCTTGGAAGGAATCCCCTATTCATTTTAGCAGGTAATGGTTCTTATTATAACCGTGGCTGCGAAGCCATAACGAGGGGAACAGTACATATATTGCGCAATTTTTTTGATGAGCCAAGATTTATAGCAGTTACTGCATACAAAAATGAGGAGCAATTCAGGCAACAGCGTCTTAAAGAAACCGATCCTGCGATAATCCATAAGAAGATGCACATGTCTTACAAGAGGTATGATTTCCACTTCTTTGTGAGAAATGCGCTGATTATATATCCCAAAATCTTGAAGCACATCACATATAAAGATCTAAAGCCTCATTTGGAGCAGGCCAAAGCGGTTCTTGCTCTTGGAGGCGACAACTATACCGTGGATTATGGAAAGCCAAGGAGGTATCAGACTGTTACAGCTCTGGACGATCTTGTTACCGCAAAGGGAAAACCGATGATTATATGGGGGGCTTCAGTCGGTCCCTTTAGCAAGTACCCGGCTTACGAGAAATATATGATAAATCACTTGCGAAAGGTTCATATTCTTGCGCGAGAGACACTGACCATACAGTACCTGGCTGAACAGGGGTTGACAAAAAATGTTCATCGGGTTGCAGACCCTGCGTTCCTGGTGGAACCGGTGGAGCCGAGTCGCCGGAGTTCTACATTTGAAATTGAAGAAGGAAGTATCGGGCTCAATCTAAGCCCTCTCATGAAGAACTATGTCACAGACGGAAGCATGACAGAGTGGATGAGGATAGCATCGCAGATTGTCAACAAAGTGTTGGAAAAAACCGATCGTAAAGTGTATTTGATCCCCCATGTGACCGGTACAGCATGGAACGACGATTATCTGTTTTTGAAAAGCTTGCTTTCGACTATTCCCGAACAGGCTGATCGCGTGGTTTTAGTTCCTCCCGTATTCAATGCGTCGGAAACCAAGTGGATTATCAGCAAAATGACTGTGTTCACAGGGGCGAGGATGCATTCGACGATTGCTTCTCTGTCCTGCTGCGTTCCCACATTGAGCCTGGCGTACAGCACCAAGGCAAAAGGCCTCAATAAAGATATCTTCGGCCATACCGACTATTGTCTTTCCGCTGATGAGTTAGAACCTGATGTTGTTGCGGAAATGATCAAGGGGATTTTAAGCGAATCGAAAAATATGAGAAATCATCTCGAGCAGCATATTCCAAAATTCAAGGATTTAGCAATGAATGCGGGGGAGATGTTGCGAAAAATACTGAATGAAATATGACAGCGAACCAAGTATGACTAAGCGGATTCTTGGTAATAGGACTGTAGGGGCTGATATCAAGCCGTAGGCGAATGGACAACGACTCCAAAATTCGCGGGGATAACATAGGCAGCGAAAAACTGCGCGTGCTTCAAATCATTTCGTCCCCGGTAATGGGCGGTGTGGAGAGACAGGTTCTAGCTCTCCTTGAGAGATATGACAAGAATAGATTTGTTGTTGATGTAGCCTGTGGGAAAAGCACGGACGGGGCGTTACGAGATGAGTATCTGGCAACAGGATCGCGGTTAATACTCTGTCGATGGTCAAGCTATGTATTTCCCTTCGTTTTGCGTTTGTTCTGGCTGTTGCGGCGCGAACGATATAGTGTAATTCACGCTCGAATGTCCGAGGTGAGCGGTGCTGCGATGCTGGCGGCGAAGCTTGCCAACGTACCGACTCGCATTGCCTCGTACGAGCATACTCATACGGATTGGCGAAATCCAGGCACCATTAACCGCTTGGCAGTGGTTGTCCTCCAATGGATGGCCCGCCGATGGGCCACAAAGATCTTGGGTGTGTCAGAAAGTTGTCTTGATGTTTATTATCCAGACTGGAGACAACGCCCCGGACAGTTTCAAATTTGTTACAACGGTGTTGATATTAAGCAGTTCTCTAGAACGGTAACTCCGCACGAGGTTCGCAGAGAATTAGGCTTACCGGGTGATTCTCAGGTGGTTGGTCACGTGGGGGGCTTCCGAAAGATAAAGAATCATCAAACCCTTATTGATGTGGCGGAACGTGTGTCGGAGCAACTAGAGAATGTGTATTTTTTGCTTGTCGGGGAGGGGAAGTTACGGCAGCAGATCGAAAAGGAAGTAGCAAAGCGAGGTTTGAGCAGCCGATTTGTATTCACGGGGAACCGCTATGATGTGGCAAGATTGTTGGCAGCAATGGATGTTTTTGTTTTTCCTTCCCTTTTTGAGGCTTTCGGTATAGTTGCAGTCGAGGCTCAGCTTAGCAAGCTCCCTATCGTAGCAAGTGACCTGCCGGGTATCCGAGAGGTTTTGTGTCCTGCGATGCACAAATTCTGCCAGCCTCCGCTTGATTCGGCGGGAATGGCTGAACAGGTAATATCGCTGCTGGAAGACCCTCAATTGCGGGGCAAGCTTGGCCACGAAGCTCGCGAATATGTGGCCAGCAGGTTTTTGATAGATAGAACTGTTAAACAATTAGAGACAATTTATGACTCAGCAACTGCAAGTTAACTTTCGCACTTTTTAGGCGGCTAATTTCAATATAATACACTTTAGGCTTGAAGAGACTTATGATTCTTAACCCGAAGATATTGTTGGTTTTTTTCCTGGCACACGGCGCAATATGTTTGGCCGGTGATGCTGAACAAGAAAAACCATTAGGCAATTTCAAAGACCCTGCTGTGGTGAAAGAGGTGTTAAGCGGCAAGCGCACGGTAGCTAATGCTTCCTGGTGGGGGTTTAACGAAACCGATTCGACTCAAGCGGTACAGAATGCAATAAACTCAGGAGCTCGCACCATAATTATACCTTATATGGGAAAAGATTGGGTTGTCCAACCGATAAAATTGGCCAGTAATCAGGAGGTCATTTTCGAGCCTGGCGTGGTGGTGATTGCAAAGAAAGGCGCCTTCAAGGGCGAGCGCGATTGCCTGTTTTTAGCAGATAGTTTGAGCAATATGACTCTCCGGGGTTACGGTGCCACGCTTCGGATGCGAAAAGCCGACTACAAGAGTTACAGATACACAAAATCCGAATTTCGACACATCATCTGGCTGCGCGGCTGTAGTGACGTCAATATTCTCGGTCTCCGACTGCAAAGTTCGGGAGGCGACGGCATCTGCTTACACAGGGGTAAGAAGCACCTACCCTGTAAAAACGTGCTGATTAGAGATTGTATCTGCGACGACAATTACCGCCAGGGGATAAGTGTAATTTCCGCCGATAAGCTGCTAATAAAAAACTGTGTGTTCAAAAATACCGGAGGGACTTCGCCAGCAGCGGGTATAGACCTGGAACCATATCTTCCAGAGGACATGATGGTTGAAGTTATTGTAAGTAATTGCGTCTCTGAGAATAATGGCGGATCAGGCTTTATAGCGAGCATAAGCAATCTTAATGTAAACTCTCGCGAGGTTTCTATCCTTTTTGTCAACTGCTACGCGAGAGGTTGTGGTGAGTCAGGATTGAGAGCTCGTCTCGTTAATAAGGATAGACGTCCAAAAGGATTAATTGAGTTCAGAAACTGCACCATCGAGAACAGTAGTTATCCAGGTGCCCTCATCCAGTGGGAAAAAGCGGATTCTCCGATAAAGCTGAGATTCAGTAACTGCAAATTTCAAAATGTCGCTAAACGGTACAATCAGATTCCCATTAGTCTAACTCTGAGAAGGAAAAGTGCTGCGAAACAAACAGGACAAATCGAGTTTATCAACTGCTATGTGTATGATGATAAAAATCGTCCTTTCCTGAGAATTAGTGACGTTGAAGGCAGCAAGGGTATCTACGATGTTAAAGGCAACATTAACGTTTGCAATCCCTATGGAGCTAAAACGGATTTAGGAACAGGTAGTGAAAAATTAGCTCTTGTCGTAAAATCTTTCGAGAAATAAGAGTAAACAATTGCTGGAATTTTGCCGATATTCAGATATATCAGGCACGGTGCCTTGATAAAAATTGGAGGTTAATATGATAGTTGTGATACTCCTGACTGTTTTAGCACTGGTACTACCCCTTCTGATACTGCGCTCATTTAACTTTTTAGCGAAGGCATTGATTCTATCAATAATTTTATCGCATTTGGCATTAATGTTTTTTTTACATTACCGGCTGGTTCGCAGGACCGGTTACCCAATAGTAATCGATATACACCTTGATGCGCAGACTTATTACGATAATACATCATTCTTTGAAGGGCGTCCGCCGTTTAGGATTACAAGAGCGGCTGCGATAGACACGGCAGGAGGGTCCAAACATTTCGGGTACAATTACGTGCTGGGTATGTTATGGACGATTACATCATATCCGGCACTTGCTATTCGGCTGCTTAAAACCATGCTATTTTTCACCGGTCTTAGTTGTCTTACACGTGTCTGGCGTAGGGACTATGGCTCTGGACTGGCCGTAGGAGGTTTTGCGTTCATGGGCGTCTTGTGCACACCTGCGTTTTACTACAATTACCGAAACTTGAAGGACGGCCTTATATTGGCTCTGTTCTTATTCATTATGGCACTATTGGATACAATACTGCCACCATGGAAAAACCGATTGCATCAGATGAGCACGAGGAGAATTAGCCTCGCTTGGTTTACAGTTATAATACTACTTTATGCGCTATCGACACTCAGACTTTATGTCGTTACTCTGATAGTTATGGTTGTAATAATGCATGCTGTCGTGGCCAGCCACCTTGGTTTTAAAGAGAGGGTATTATTGTTGGTGGTCTTGTCGCTTGTTGTTGTGTTTGCATTTGCAAGCCCCTTCGTAATGGATACGATGGAAATGTATAAGGGGTCGTTTCGCCCGGCAATCTTTACTCCGATCCTTATTATCCAAGGCTTTCTTAGCCCACTTCCTTGGGGGCGCATAGTCCAAGAAGAGCCTTGTAACGTTCTCTTTTATTCAATCTATTGGCTGTTGTTGCCTTATGCTATGTATACATTGTTCAGGCATTTACGGCATAATCTCAACTGGCACTTGTTCTTGTATGTAATGGTCACATACGTCGTAGGTGTGGTAATAGGTGACGCGCCGCGTAAGCGGCTTATTGTTTATCCTATTCTGGTGGGGTGGGTCTTAGCTCACTTGGCATATAAGCGGTGGGTTCGTGCTGGGAAGCCAGAGTTTGCAGGCAAAACTGAAGTGGACTCATCCTACAACCTTGAATATCTCGAAGATAATATTTACCCCGATCCGAGTAAAGAGCTCCTTCAGCGCGAAGGCTAGGGATTGAGCCAAATTACAGTAGACAAGCGCCAACTCACAGTATGAGATACGGAAACTCCTAACCAAGTTGATTACAAGAAATGCACAGATGAATTGCCATATCAAATTAAGAGAAGACATATTGCAGAGGCTTTGTTGTCCAGTTTGCCGGTCAAAGTTAGAAACGGTAGATGACCATTTTTTGTGCGTATCTGCCCAATGCGGCACCACCTTCCCTATCATTGATGGTATCCCTGTACTAATTAATGAATCGAATAGTCTTTTTTCAATCTCGGATTGCGAGCAGCAAAGTGACGCCTACTATACAAAACGTTCAAAGTTAGAGCAATTAGCAAAAAGGTTTTTGCCCACTATAAGTCGCAATATTAAAGCACGGGCAAATCTCTCGCAGTTTGCAGAGTTGCTCCTTAAAGAAAGTGCCAATCCCAAAGTCCTGATTCTTGGGGGGGGTGTAGTTGGCCAAGGGCTAAGGGAAATTCTGTCACTTCAGTCCATTCAATTCGTTGAGTCCGACATATCTTTTGGTCCTCGGACGGCTTTGATATGTGATGCACATGATATTCCTTTCAACGATGAGACGTTCGATGGCGTAATAATCCAGGCCACACTTGAACACGTTGTCGACCCTTATCGTTGCGTGGAGGAAATTCATCGGGTTTTAAATAAAAACGGTATCGTTTATGCCGAGACCCCGTTCATGCAGTACGTACATGGGGGTAGATATGACTTCACTCGGTTCACTCACCTTGGACATCGTCGCCTGTTCAGGAGGTTCGATGAAATTTGCAGTGGCTCGGCGTGTGGCCCCGGAATGTCATTGGCGTGGGCATACGAAGGCTTTTTGCTGAGTCTCGTAAAGTCACGATCAGCTCGAGCAGCAGTTAAGGTCTTTGTGAGACTTACCGCCTGGGGATTGAAGTACATAGACTACTATTTAATTGATAAGCCCGGAGCCCTTGATGCCGTATGTGCATGTTATTTTATGGGCAGTAAGAGCGACAAAATAGTATCAGATAGAGAACTTGTTAAAGACTATAGAGGCGCAGATACACATTAGCCACAATCCTACATAAATATTTCATAACGAAAGTGCCGTTGCAAAAAAGAATTTCGGAAAAAATATGAAATTAGTAGTAGCATTAGAAGATAGATTTCTTCGGGTTGGAAACACTTTTTATTCTCATCATCTAACTTTTGAAGGTTTCTGGAAACGCTATATAAGCTCTTTTGATTCTGTCGTCATTATTTGCAGGGTTATACTTGGCGATTCTGTTCCTAAAGGATGGGGTATCGTTAATCGAGAAGGTGTAACTGTAGCAAGTTTACCTCAATATCATGGGCCATACCAGTATCTTTGGCAGATGCGACGTATCGACAAAATCATTCAGCAGACGCTGCGACAGAATGAGGCCGTTATTCTAAGAGTACCCGGCAACATCGGCACTCAGGTTTGGAAGCATCTTCGGCCCGGATATCCGTTTGGTGTGGAAGTAATGATTGATCCATGGAATTCGTTTGCGCCGGGAATCGTCAAAAGTATAGGAAGGCCGATTTTCCGCTGGCAGTGGACCCATAACCTAAAGAGGCAGTGCGAGCAGGCCGTCGCTGTATCTTACGTTACCGAGCAAGCGCTTCAGCAACGTTATCCGCCTAATCAAGATGCTTTTAGCACTTATTATTCTTCGGTAAATTTGGATAGTGGCGATATCATTGGCAACCTCAGTGAAAGACTGGCAAGTATTACAACAATACCAAAGCGACTGGCGGGAAATGGAGCACCGGTTCGGCTGGGTTTTATTGGTTCTTTTTCGCAGGGATATAAACTACCAGACATTCATATCAAAGCATGCGCACAGTGTCGCTCCAAAGGTGCTAATGTGACTTTGGAGATGATAGGTGATGGAGTGTTTCTCGATAAAATGAAGAAGCTGACACAACGACTGGGAGTCGGTGAATGGGTGAATTTTCGTGGCCGGCTTCCAGCGGGAAAGCCCATTATTGATGCGTTGGACACGTTTGATTTATTTCTTAATGCCACTGGCTCTGAGGGATTGCCACGCGTTGTCGTTGAAGCTATGAGTCGTGGATGTCCCTGTATTGCCAGCGATGTTGCTGGCACGGGAGAACTTCTGGAGCCGAGCTACTTAGTGCCAGCCGGGGACGTAGATGCGCTTGTGGAGGCCATTGTTCAGGTGCTTGCCGAGCCAGAATTGCTGGCCAAAGCTAGCAAACGCAATATTCGCATTGCCCGTAATTATTGCAAAGATATACTCCAACCTCGTCGGCAAGCTTTTTATCAAGCACTTCGAGATCGAACTGAAAAGCATCTGTCTGAAAGATTTTAATTCCTGAAATCAAACAGTTTGTGCAATAAAAAGATTCTTAGCAAGGGCAGATTAAAACATTTCTTGAAAGTAGCCAATAATGGTAGTCAAAGGGTTAATGAATAATCGCAACATTCCGGGTAAAATTGAAACCAAAAGAATTCGTGTAGTCCACGTTTGCTCGATAGGAACTGTGCCGAAGTGGTTTCTACTTGAGCATTTTCGTAATATGCGTCGTGAGGGTTTTGAAGTGATCCTTATGTGCAGCAACGATGAAAGTGCCGAATATTCTGTTCGAGCTACCGGTGTCCGCTTCATTCCTATAACAATTAGTCAGCCCATTACTCTGTTTACTGATTTCGTTAATTTACTACGGCTTTGGACTAAGCTTTACCAACTTCGGCCAGTCATTGTTCACTCCCATATGAGCAAACCGGGCCTAATAGGGTCACTGGCCGGCTGGCTGGCCAGAGTGCCCATTAGAATTTATCACAATCACGGCATGGCAATATTGAGTGCAACGGGTTGGAAATACTGGCTACTACGACTAACTGAATCAATTGCTTGCCACTGCGCTACTGAAGTTATTTTTGTCTCTCCCTCAAATATGAAAGATGCTATTGATATTGGCATTTGCCCACGGAATAAGGCTATTGTATTAGGACCAGGAACAATTTGCGGTGTTGACACTAATAAATTCAATCCAGAGGTAGCTACACCACGCGGATCGCACTTACGACAGAAAGCAGGTATTCCTGAAGAAAGCTGGTTAGTTGGATTTGTAGCCAGAATCATTCCGCACAAAGGAGTTGAAACCATTCTTGAAGCTTGGCGTTTGCTCCCTCCGGATATTAGAGCACAGGCATATCTCTGTTTTTTCGGAGCATTCGAACCCCATCATCAGCGAATGAGGACTATAGTAGAACAGGCGGTTTCAGATCCTGAGCTGCATGTCAAATACATGGGATTCACTGATGATATGCCAGCATGGTATTCGACGATGGCATTGTTAGCTCAACCGAGTTGGCATGAAGGCTGGGGGTATAACGTGTTAGAGGCTGCCTGCTTTGCTGTACCTGCTGTTGGTACAAGAATCTCGGCAACTGTGGATGCCATTCTCGATGGCCAGACGGGTCTGCTTGTTCCAGTGAAGGACCCCGAATCCATGGCCAAAACAATTGTCAAACTTTTGAAAGATGACCATTTGCGAGAACGTCTTGGGCAAGCCGCAAGAGAAAGGGCTATCAATGACTTCTCGCGACATAAAATATGTCCATTATTGATTCGGGAATACAAGCGACTATTACGCTACAAAAAGCATTGAAAAATAAAAATGATTAAGATGATGAAAATGTGGTTTTGAGCTCGTTGGACAGATTGTCAATCACGGTGTAATTAGCAATATTTATGTTGGGCAGGCCAACTCGGTCTGACCGAGATAGGAGTGTAGGAGTCTATTGCTCTTTACGGATGGCGCCGCGAAGGCCTTCCATCTTCAAATAGCCTTTCTTCCAGACCACATAGCCTGAGACTGCGAAGACGAGTACGTACACAATCAGGGCATATCTTGTTCTTATTTGGCTCATAACAATGCCGGTCAGTGCGTACATAGCAGCCAGGGCGTAGCAGATGGCGACGGTTTTTTTCAGTGGGATGCCTCTGTCGAGCATCTGGTCGTAGATGTGGCCTCGGTCGGAGACGAATAACGGTCGTTTGTTGGTGAATCGCCTGACAAGGGCAACGGCGGTGTCGAGGATGGGCAGGCCGAAGACGACTATGGATGCCATCCACCATCTGGGGATTTTTTCGCCGAAGAGGATCATAAGAGCGCCAGCTACAAAGCCGAGGAGCATACTACCGGCATCTCCCATAAATATCTTTGCGGGGTAGCGATTAAAAGGCAAAAAGCCGCACACTCCGCCGAGCAGTCCGAGACAAATTATCAGGCGCACCGGGTCGCCAGTTTCACTGAAGCCCCAGGTTCCAAGATGAATCGCCAGCAATAACATAGCGAAGGCGATTATTGCCGTGACGCCTGCGCACAGACCGTCCAGGCCGTCCAGAAGGTTGAGCGAGTTTGTCGCGCCGACCACGAAGATGATTACGATGGGGACTCCCAGAATTATCTCCATATTTTCAGGGATATTCAAGCCGAGGTAGGCTTGGAGGAAACTAAGAGAGGGCCTGATGCCGACCACAATCAGGATTAGTGCCGCACCGACTTGTCCGAGCAGTTTTTGCCAGGGTTTCATATCGAATATGTCGTCCACGAGACCTATGAAGCATGCTATTGCTCCGCCGGCCAGCACGCCGATGAGCCGGATGAACGCCGTAGGAAAATATTCTTGGTCGTGAACACAGTAAATGCCTGTAAGTATGCCGACGGTTAATCCCACAAGCATGCCGATGCCGCCGAGATAGGCGACCGTTCCTTTGTGCGTTTTTACGAGGTTATCGGGCTTGTCAACGATTCCGAACTTCAGTGCAATCTTCTTGCACAGCCAGGTGGCGAGCAGGGCCGCGATAAATGAAAAGACCAGCACCGGCCAGAATTGCAGCACCCAAGTTATGGGTCTTTCAAAGCCTATGAAGTTGTCCAGCATAGTTATTGTCCTCTACTATGAGGCGTCCGGGCATGGCGGTAGTGTCCGGCCTTTCCATAGTTTACCGGATCCGGCCGGCATTGTCCAGGTTGATTGCTTTAGCGTTACGGTGGAGTTTTATGAGTCTCTATAATATCTGCAAGCGTGGAGTTGATATACTCATTTGTGCGCCGGCGATGGTTGTTTTGCTGCCGGTTTTTGGGGTATTGGTTATAGTCATTAGACTTGGCAGCAAAGGCCCGGCGGTGTTCAGGCAGGAAAGGGCGGGGAAAAACGCCCGTCCGTTCGTGTTTTACAAGTTTCGCACGATGAAGCTCGATGTTGAGCCTTTTGGGCCCAGTCCGAAGTCCGGCCGGGACCCGCGGCTGACGAAAGTCGGAAAGTTCCTGCGGGAATATTCTCTTGACGAGCTGCCGCAATTGTTTAATATATTAAGAGGAGATATGAGTATAGTCGGGCCCCGGCCGCTGTATCTTTCACAGATACCAGAGTGGAGTGAGCGGCAAAAGAAGCGGCTGATTGTCAGGCCCGGCCTGACCGGTCTGGCACAGATATCGGGCAGAGGAGAGCTGACTCGTGAAGAAAAACTTGAACTCGATGTCAAATATGTTGAAACGGCCGGTTTCTTGACCGATATGAAGATAATACTGGCTACCATCGGTCAGGTCTTCCGACGAAGGAGCATCTATGAAAAAAGATACTCACAGAACGAGCATACGCGAGGTGAAGACCGACGGTAGAGAAGAGTCGCTAATTGGAGCGAATTAAATGGGAACGAAAACTTCGAATAGAACCAAATACCTCACGAAAATAGAGCAGTTGGAGCAGTTGAGTGAGCAGGAAATTGCTGATTTGAAGGAGGTCACCAACAAGTTTGCCTTTCGAGCCAACGACTATTATCTGTCGCTTATCGACTGGGACGATCCCGATGACCCGATTCGTTCGATTATCGTCCCCCATTTGCAGGAACTCGAAGAGTGGGGCCGGCTCGACCCCTCGAATGAAGAGGCCTATACAGTTATGCCCGGGCTCGAGCACAAGTATAATTCGACGGCGCTGCTTTTGGTCAGCAACGTTTGCGATGGTATCTGCCGATACTGCTTCCGCAAGCGTGTCTTCATGGAGCCGCAGAGCGCATACCTGCGGGACGTACCGGCGGCGATGCAGTACATAAGGCAGCATTCCGAGATAAACAACGTGCTGCTGACCGGGGGCGATCCGCTGGTGCTGACGACGTCGAAGCTCGAGAACATTATCCGACAACTAAGGCAAATTGAGCACGTCCGGATTATTCGTATCGGGACGAAGATACCGGCGTTTAATCCGTATCGGATTATCGACGACCCGACGCTGCTGGAGATGATAGAGGCCTGCAGCACCGAGCGAAAGAGAATATACATAATGACGCACTTTGTTCATTCGAGGGAATTGACTGATGCGGCGGTCAAGGCCGTCCATCTGCTGGCCAAGGCCGGCGCGATGATAGCGAACCAAACGCCCTTGATAAGAGGGCTAAACGACGAACCCGAGGTTATGGCCGAGCTGCTCGGGAGGCTGTCTTATATTGGTGCGGTTCCTTACTACATTTTCCAGTGTCGTCCGGCCCTGGGCAACAAGGCCTACACGGTCCCGATTGAAGAAGGCTATGAGATAGTAGAGCGGGCCAAATCACTCGTATCGGGACTTGGAAAGCGGGTCCGTTACACGATGTCACACTCGACAGGGAAGATAGAGATAGTCGGCAGGACGAAAGATTACGTCTATTTCAAGTATCACCGGGCGGCCGATGATGCCAACAGCGGGCGTTTTATGGTTTACCGAAGTAATCCGAACGCCTACTGGCTGGACGACTACGATGAAATGGTCGATGATTGTCGAATCAGCCTGCCGTAAAGATTGTGCGGGCCGAACAGGGTCGTTGTCGCTGATCCCGTCCCGGCATCCGTTGATTAGTTCTGAGCTGCCTGGATGACCCCCGGTAAAATCGGGGGTTAATTATTTGCGCGATCGGAAGATTGGTTGAGTATGGCGGTTAGGGCAAGGTTGGCAATTTCGCTTGTTTTGGCGGGCTGTGGCGCGGCCTTTGCGCTGGAGCCCAAAGAGATTCTCGTGGTGGTGAACAGGAATATGTCGGCATCGAGCCGGATCGGCCGATACTACTGCGAAAAGCGAATGGTGCCCTATGAGAATATCCTTTATCTGCATTTAGGCAAGAGCCTTCGTGATAACATCAGCAGAGACGATTATGAAAGATGGATAGCCGAGCCGATTCGCTGGGAACTGCTCAAAAAGAGGGTCCCGGGCGAAATCAGATGTCTGCTGACGACTTACGGTGTGCCGATCAGGGTGGCAAGCCGAGCGCCGCTAAAAGGCCAGGAACGCAGGCTAAAAGAGCTGGAAGAATCAATAAAGCAGGAAAAGAAGAGGATTGAGCAGTTAGAGCAGGCCCCAAGGGCCCCTGGCAGGGATGCCTCGGGCGAGACGGGCCGGGCGCAGGACGAGCTAAAGAAAAGCAAACAGAAAGTGGCCAAGCTGCAACTGGAAATCGACCGCATCAACGGCAAAGAAACAAATGCTTCGGTGGACAGTGAATTGTCGATGGCGTTGGTTGGTGCTTATGATCTGTATCGCTGGCAGCCGAATAGGCTCAAAGACGACGTGCTGGGTCTGAGCTTTCAAACGCTTATGGTCAGCCGGCTTGACGGTTCGGACCATGAAATAATCGAAGGCCTTGTCGATAAGGCGATAGAGGCGGAGAAAACAGGGTTAAAGGGCATCGCCTACATCGATTCGAGGGGTATCAAAAACGAAAAGTCCAATCTGTACGGTTATTTCGACCAGTCTTTACGGGACCTGGCGATACTTACAAGATTGCGGACCGCAATGCCCGTGAAAGAGGAGCGAACGCCGGAGCTTTTCGCTCCCGGCTCCTGTCCGCAGGCGGCTATCTACTGCGGCTGGTATAGTCTGAAAAAGTACGTGGATGCCTTTGAATTCGTCGATGGTGCGGTGGGCTATCACATCGCAAGTTTCGAGGCGGCAGGCCTTCGTGATCCCAACAGCAGCAACTGGTGCCCGGCCATGCTCAGAGACGGGATAACCGCGACGTTAGGAGCGGTGAACGAGCCGTATCTTCACACATTTCCGGAGCCAAAGGCATTCTTCGGGCAGTTGTATAAAGGTAGCTGTCTTGTTGAGGCATACTATCGCACCAAGCCGTTCAACTCGTGGCAGTTGGTGCTGATAGGTGATCCGCTGTACAGGCCCTTTAAGAAATCTCAATCGTCTCCGGGTGAGGGTTCCTGAGTTTTAGTGAGGCCTTTGCGGAATTGGGTTGTTAGGCAGAAAGCGCCGACAGCCGCAAGGATCCCCGCAAAAGAGACGAGCACATCTTGTACTCCAAAATCTCTGCCGAGCACTACAGAAAACAACCTTACAACCAATAGTAAAGCTGTCGGCAGGGCCGTTGCTGCTGCCAACCATTTTGCCTTGGGGGCTCTGAGCGAATCGAAATGTTGTATGTAGCGAATCCACAGGAGAGTGAAGAGCACATAGGAAAGCAGGCCGAATATTGTGTTTGTGATCGGTAGCAGCTCGGCCAGATTGGCTCGTGCGATGTTTGTCAGCCCGAAGATAGTAACGCCCGCCACCACAAGAGCGGCCGGCCAAAACGTAAAAAAAGAAAACAACAGTAAGCCGGCGACAATCCCTGCCACGTCCGCGCCCAAGTCCCTGATATCACAACTGCGCTCAAGATAACCCTGAAGCAATTCGTCAATAACCCCATACACCGTCAGTGCCAGAAGTACCCACCAGACGCCGGCCCTGCGCCATCGCACTTTGCGGTGGGGATTGAGCACGAACCAGAGCAAGAAAACCAGAATCAGGTAAGCAAGGAAGTGCAAACCCTTGTCGGAGACCCCGGCTTTGCGAACCACTAATGGGATTGGGATATGCGAGACGATAAACAGTGTGGGCCAATAGATTGCCAACGAGATTATGGTTAGCTTGTGGCGGCACGATGAAGCCATCAAAATCCTCTAAATGCGTTGCCGGTGTTGTGGAGACTATCTTAACTTTCACAAGATTGCGCGTTCAATTCTACCAGAGACTCGCTTGCAATGTAACGCATTGTTCGCTGAATATAGGAAAAAGTCCCGCGTACCGACGGCTTTTTGGCTTATGTCACCGGCAGGCGGTCCGACTCTGCTAAATCATTTCATTGGCGCCGGGAGTTCGGTGTGCCGAGGCCGGCCAAATCTATCTGCACTTTTGTTGCAAGTCTAATTGCAATTTTGGGCCTCCGGGCCGGTCGCCTTTTCCACTCACTCTTGTTCCTGCCACAACCACTGCCATCCCATCAGCATGACGTCGGAGAAATCCACTACCCCATTGCGGTCCAGGTCTTCGGCCAGCAGCTCCTTTTCTATCCTCCACTTTTGCGCCAGCCGCCCAAAGTCCGATAGCCCAACTGACCCGTCATAGTCTATATCTGCGGCGTTGCCTTTTTCGGCGTCACGGGACATACTGGCTTGGGGCGTGCCGCCGTAGGCCCCCATATTGATCAGCCCCCCATGCGGCCATAACTCGCCGCGCCAGTCGATCAGGCCGCAATAGAGGTAATTTGGATCATCGACAACATACGAAGTCCCCGCGTCAATACACAGGCTTGTGCTCGCATCCGTGACCCAGGCCTGGGAATTGGGATTCCATCGCCCGACCAGGGATTTGAGGTGATAGTCACGGCTGCCGGAGTCGGCGAATTGAGGATCCTCATCGATGTTTCCTTCGAGCCAGGTAATGGTGGAATCCAGCACAGTTCCGTTGCTTACAATCGCAACGCCATCGCTGCCGCCCTCGATATTGCTGTACAGGACCGCTACGTGAGATCCGGCGTTGGGTTCGTTATCAAGCTGGCTGCTATCGGTCACTCTTATGGCTGTCTGGCAATCCGACACTATACAGTTGATCAGTGTCGCAACACCGCCGCCTTTAGTGAGGTAGTACGGATGGCTGGCTCTGCCCAGGTCAAAAATTTTGATCCCCGCGCTGCCTCCACCATAAATATCTGTGATGGTGTTGTTGATGAGCAGGGCCTTGCAGGTGTTTTCGATGGCGACGCCGGCGTTACGGCAGTTGGAGATCAGGTTGTTTATCATGATCGGAAAGCTCTTGTCACGCAAAACGACGCAGTGGTCCCTGCTTCCTATGATTACGTTTCCAATAATGATCGCCGAGCATTTAGTGGGGTTTATCATATCATCGTCGTTTGGGTTCAAGAACAGGTTGTTTAGTATTAACGGGGGCGGAGTGCTCTCTCCCCACAAATCGACATCGTCGTTGTCGCCGTTCTTGCCGGTGAAGTAGCAATTCTCAACCAGGATGTAGGAGAATCTGGTATGCACACCCTGTCCGATTGAGAGGAATTGGCAGCCGATGATGTGGGCTGATGCTTCTCCGGGGTAGTCCGGGTCATCGGATATGATTGCCAAGGCATCTCCTTCGCCATCTCCGCTGTCGTCGGGAAGATTGTGAAAGATACACCCCTCGAAATCGAGATGAGAGGCGAGGACGACGATTGCCTCTCGGTAGTCTCTGGGCCCTGGGTTGTAGTAATCCTGGTGTTTACCTTCACAATCGGAATACTCAATAATACAGTGCGCAAGCCGACTGTCTTCGGCCTCAATGAACATTATCCGCTCCCACGTCGTGCCGTCACCGTAGTGCGTGAAGCGAATCGGCTCGGATTCGGTCCCATCGGCGAGAAGCTGTCCGTTAACGATCAGTCCCGCCGCCTCCTTCATCATAACCACCGTACCGGCCTCAATATTCAAGACTATACCGGTCTCAACAACAACCGTATCCTCAAGAATCACGGCGCCGCACCACGCGGTATTCTCAGTCAAGGCTCCGGAAACATGGTTCCCAGCCGCAACATATATCATTTCTATCGAGCCCGAATCAACAACACCTGCGCCCCCATCGAGCGCCTCTACGATTACGGTGTTCAAGCCGGGAGCAAGCAAAACTTCACCCTCCCACGTGCCATCAACGGAATTGAAATCAGCAGCGGTCCCACCGATCACCACCGAGACCGCTTCGGGGGCATCCGTGCTGCCGCTAAGCGAAACCATCTGCGTCTCCACAATCCACGTCTCGCCGTTTTTAACTGCGTCGCTTGACGTTCGCAGCGCCGGTATGAGCGAGAAATCGCTACTGGTTAGTGACACATTATGCCCCTCGATCGCCAGAACATTATTTCCGTCGTTCAATAGATCGCCGACAGTTCCCAGAACAAACGTCTCCGGCGTCCCCGCCTCGTGAGAAGACGCCGTCGTCTCGTACGTAGCAGGATCGTCGGTCACGTGCCGGCGTTTTACTTCGTCACCATTAAGATACGCAATAAACCCGTCGTCGTAATCGATCACAAGCTCCACCATCTCATCACCGGGCAATGACGACACCGAGAACTCTTTCCGAATGTACACCGTAACGTAGTTGTATCGCATGTCGTCGAGTTTCGTCTCATCGTCGCTATCCCCGTAGCCAAAGCCGCTATCTCCCGTCTCCCAGTCCAAATCGTTGAAGTCGATCTGGTACCAGGCGTCGGCCGGATCGCTCGGCGCCTTATTGCCCCGGAAGAATTGCCACGTATCGCCTGGTGCGATGAGTTCGGTTCCCCCTGAGCCGAACTGTATCGTCATCGAAAAGACGCTGCCGGGAACGAGCACGCACCCCACGAGAAAAATGATTACAAGCTTGACATCAACCAGCTTCATCAGAAGGTCCTCCATAAAACTCAAGATAACGCCTCAAGAATCTTCCATCAAAATCGACTTCAGAGCATCCCTGCGTTTTTCGGCCATCCGGCTCTCCAATCTACCGCAACGCAGACTGCGTTGAATGGCCTCCATAAGCTCTATGCTATCAAATTCCTGAGCTCTTTACAAGATTTTATGTGGGAAATCCGGGGTTTAATCTGGGAAAGCCCCAATTGAGCGTATAATATAAGTGTATGGCAGCTCATCGCTTCAAAAATTATTCTGGAGGTTTGAAGAAAATGAAACGTCTGATAATCGCCGTGCTGATTCTAAGTGGCCTTGCAGGTCTCTGTTTTGGGCAGTCCGGCTCTCGTGCTCGCTCGCGCAGGCCCGCGCGCAAGACCATTCAGCTTGCCGAGCCGAAATTGAAAGGGGCCGTCAGTCTCGAGGAGGCACTGGTCAAACGCCGAAGCGTGCGTCAGTATGCCAACCGACCGCTTGGATTCGCACAGATAGGCCAGTTGGCCTGGGCCGGTCAGGGCATAACAGAGCCGATAAAGGGGCTGCGAACGGCGCCGTCGGCAGGGGAGATTTATCCGATAGACCTGTATTTCGTCACGCCGGAGGGGCTGTTCGTATATCGTCCGCGCCAGCACAGTCTGGAACAGACCGCCGCTGGCGACCTGCGAGGTGCCCTCGCGGCGGCTTCGATGCAGGAGCTGGTTGCGCGAGCGCCCTGTGATATTGTTCTTGCCGGCTCAGCGAGAAAACTCACCGCTCGATTCCGCGACAAGGCCAAGACATATATGCTGCTCGAGGCCGGGCACGTCGCCCAGAATATCCAGTTGCAGGCCGTTTGCCTGGGTCTGGGCTCGGTAACTCTCGGCGGTGTCAATACGCGAAACGTCGCCAGAGTTTGCAAACTGCCCAAGAACACCGAGGCGATTTATATCATTAGCGTCGGCTACCCGCTAACACAGGCAACTACCCCAGGCGCCATAGAGCAAAGCACCACCGCACAGGCGCCTCTAACAACAGGGAAAAAGGCCGTATTGATTATTCCCAGCCAGAATTTCCGCGATGACGAGCTTGTCGAAACAAAACGCGCTCTCGATATGGCCGGAGTAGAGACGGTTTTAGCAAGTACAAGGCGGGGGATTATAAAGGGAATGCTCGGCAACATGGTCGAATCAAAAGTTCTCTTGAGCGGATTGAGAGTGGATGATTACGATGCGATAATCTTCATAGGCGGACCGGGTGTAGAAGAATACTTTGACAGTGCGGTTGCAAAGAATATCGCGCGCGACGCCGCCGGCAAACGCAAGATTATTGCGGCCATCTCAGCTGCGCCCACGATTCTGGCCAACGCCGGGGTGCTCACGGGTCGGCGAGCCACCGCCTTCCTGTCCGAACGGGAAAAACTCCAGCAGGGCGGCGCCATTTTCACCGGCGCCCCCATTGAACGAGATGTCCATATTATAACCTGTTACGGACCGCTCGCTGCGGCGCAGTTCGGCAGAGCCATTGCACAGGCCCTGGCCGGCAAATAATGATCGCACAAGATACTTTCGGAGGGTGTATCGGGTGCGGGTTATGCAACAGCCCCGCTTGCGCCGGGAGCCGGCCACGCCCGTCAGGTCGCATCTGTGCCGGAGGTGTAATGGTTTGTGATTGGTAGTCGCCGGTCTTTGCCGAAGGCCTTTGGCGTGATTCTTATTCCCGGCGGAGAGAGCCTTCTTTTGTATTCATTGCGGTCCACCATGCGAATGACTTTTCGGACGAGCTTTTTGTCCAGGCCCGATTCGATGAGCTGCCGGGCGGATTTGTCCTCTTCGACATAGCCTTTTAGGATTTCATCGAGCAGGTCGTAATCGGGCAGTGAGTCGCTGTCTTTCTGGTCGGGCCTTAGCTCGGCGCTGGGTTCCCTGGTTATCACATCTGCGGGTATGATCTGTTTGCCTGCTATTTTGTTTATGTGTTCGGCGAGCTGGTAAACGAGGGTTTTGGGGACGTCCTTTATTACGGCAAATCCGCCGGCTGTATCGCCGTAGAGGGTCGTGTATCCGACCGCTGTTTCGCTTTTGTTGCCGGTGGTCAGTACGAGCGAGCCGGACTGATTGCTCAGCGACATCAGGATGCAGCCGCGAATCCTGGCCTGCAAATTCTCGTATGCGATACCATCGCTGTTCCAGCCGGGGACGGCCTTCAGCGCCCCGTCGAACTGCTTAAGCATCGGCTCAATGGGGATGGTAAAAAATTCGATACCCAGGTTCTTTGCCAGCTTCTCGGCATCGCTTTTTGTCTCGGGGCTGTTGAATTGCGAGGGCATTGTGATGCCGACGACGTTCTCCGGGCCCAAAGCGGCGACGGCGACCGCGGCGGTTACCGAAGAATCTATTCCCCCGCTAAGACCCAGCAATACCTTCTGGAAGCCGTTCTTGCGTGCATAATCTCTCGTGCCGAGCACAAGTGCCTGATAGACTTCATCGAGCAGGTCTCTCGGCTGCGGTGCCGAGGGCATGGCCGGCTCGACCCCCACCGTTCCGTTGGCCGCAGCGGCAACCTCGGCAATCAACAAATCCTCATCGAATGCCCTGGCCTTTGCGACAACGCTGCCGGTCGAGTCGGCAAACATACTTCGACCGTCGAAAATCAATTCATCCTGGCCGCCGATAAGATTGCAGTATGCGACGGCGCAACCAAACTCCTTTGCGCACCGACCGACCAGCTCTTGCCTCCTTTCGATCTTGCCTAAATGGAACGGCGAGGCGGAAATGTTCAGGATCATATCGATCGGCCCGAGGTCTTTGAGGAAACCGCGCAGCCATTCGATATTCCAAATATCAAAGCAGATTGTAATTGCGACGTTAAGGCCGTCCAGCTTGATTATTACCGGCTCAGAGCCTGGCTGGAAATATCTTCGCTCATCAAAGACGCCGTAATTCGGCAGCATACCCTTTCGGTAGATTTTGTTGATTTTGCCGGCCCCCAGCACGGCAGCGGAGTTGTAAATGTCGTCCTGATACTCTTCGGCAAAGCCGACAATTATCGTTTTGTCCGGGCAGTCGGCCGCAAACTTCTCGAGTATCAGGCGGTTATCGTGCAGAAAGTGCCTCTTGTGCAGCAAATCTTCGGGCGGATAGCCACAAACAGCCAGTTCCGGGAAAACGAGCAAATCGACGCCGGACTCAAGGGCCAGCGCATAGATACGCCGCATCTTTTGGGCGTTGCCGGCCAAATCACCAACCACCGCGTTGAATTGTGCCAATGCTACCCGCACGCAATACTATCTCCAAACTCGCAAATTGCATTTTGCGCACTTCTCGAGAGCAGGTCAAGGCACTTCTTTAAGTGCCCGTTTGTAAAATCTCAAAAGGTTTTTTGGGTAATATAATCGACCAATTGACCAAGACTTTCCTTATAAACTGAGTCGGCAAGTGTATTCAATTGTTCCCTGGCGCCGGCCAGATAAAATGTGACGACATCCTGAGTCCTGGACAGCGCATCGGAGTCCATAAGCATCGTTCTTAATCTTTCCAGATCGTTTTTGTTATTTGCCGATCCGAACATATTCTTGATTTCATCTCTTTCGGCCCGGCCCACAACATCCGTCAGGGTCAACAAAGGCAAAGTTACGTCCCCGGCAATCACATCCTGCCCGGGGTGTTTGCCAAGCTCGCCTTCTTCGCCGACAACATCCTTGCAATCATCGACGATTTGAAAGGCCACGCCGAAGTTTAGCCCGAACTCCTTCAGCGCCGTCTGAACGGCCCGGCTGTGGTTGCCTATAATGGTGCCCGCGTGACAGCAGGCGGCGAATAACGAAGCTGTCTTCTTCTTTGCGATCACGATATAGCTGTCTTTGGACAAATCCAAATTGCGCCTCTGGCAGACGTGGACCAGCTCTCCTTCGCACATTGCGTGTATAGCCTCGCTTACACAGGTAAAAATTTCGGGATTGCCGCACCTTCCAATCAGTTGAAAAGCCTTGGAATAGACGTAATCGCCGAACACAATCGAAACGTCGTCTCCATAGCGGGCGTTGATGGTGGGTTTGTTGTGACGTATCGCAGCTTCATCGAGGACGTCGTCATGAATCAGAGAGGCTATGTGGATTAGCTCCATGGCAGTGGCAATTTCGGTAAGCTCGCGATGTTCACAGGTGCTCTCGCCGCCGGCCGAAGCCGCTCTTTCAGAGAGGATTACAAGTGCAGGCCTCATCCTTTTGCCCGGTGATTCCAGCAGGAAGCTGCTCATTGTTAGTATAGAACGGTTCGCGGATTCACTAAGGACAGACCCTATAAAATCCTCGACCGTTTTCAGATCGTCTGCAATCGGCTGATAAATCTCCTGGAGATTCATACTTAAAACTCATCGTAGAAGATGTCGTCGGTGCCCTTTTCTTGAAGCACCCTTGTCACTGCTTCGATCATCAGCGGCGGTCCGCAGAGAAACGCCTGCCGCCGAACACCGGACTCCAGATATTTGTCAACCGACAGATGAATGAAGCCCGTCTCTCCGTCCCATTGCTCGCCTTCTTCAAGCTTATCCGACAGCGCATAGACCACATGGAAATTGGGGTGCTTTTTACTGAGTTCCTCCCATTCCTGGAGGTAAAATATGTCGCGCGTCGTTCGACATCCGAAAAACAGCCAGCAGACGCGGTCCGGCCACTTGTCATAAAGGGTCAATATGATATTCCTCATCGGCGCCATCCCACAGCCTCCGCCCACGCACACGATCTCGACCGACGGGTCCTCGTTAAGCCAGAACTCGCCGTAAGGTCCCGTGAAGTTGACAGTATCTGCCGGACCGACGTTGTGCAAGTAGCTCGAGCCGACCCCGCCCGGAATCAGCCTGACAACAAGCTGGACAATATCAGGTTCTTGGGCGGGCGAGCTGATTGAATAGGCCCGGAAGACCGGGCCTTCCGGCGACGGGGCCTGAACCTGGACATACTGGCCGGGGCGATGGCTAATCTCTGCGGGATCATCGAGACGCAGCCGTATCTCATTTATATCATAGGTCAGATCGACCGTGCTCTCGACTGTGGAGCTATACATCTTGACGTTCAACAGGTCACTGGGTATCCGAACGAAAATGTCTTCCCGAATCTTAACCTGACAGGCTAACCGCACGCCGGACCGAATCTCTTTGCGGGTCAGCAGTGGCGTCTCAGTAGGCAGAACGGGCCCGCCACCGGACAATACCGTGATCTTACAGTGTCCACAGGTCCCTTTGCCGCCGCACGCCGATGGTATAAAAATCTCATTGTCGTACAGACTGGCCAGCAATGTCTGACCACCGTCAACCTCAAGCGGCTTCTCGCCGGCATTGATATCAAGCTTGCAGATGCCGTAATTTATCAACAGGCGCTCGGCAATCATCAACCCTGCCGACAGGGCCATTACCAGGCCCGCGAAAGATGCTACCGACAACAAGTAAATCATTGAACACTCCTACTGGATCGAGACCATGCCCGCGAAGCCCATAAATGCCATAGCAAGCACGCCGGTAACAACCATCGCTATCGGCACACCCTGAAACGGCTCCGGGATATTGCTGTACCTCATTTTCTGTCTCAAGCCGGCTAACATCACAATTGCAACAGCCCAGCCGATCCCCGCACCCAAGCCAAAGCCCACCGACTGCAGAAAACTGTACTCCCGGATGATCATAAACAAAGATGCACCGAGAATAGCACAGTTAACGGTAATCAAGGGCAGAAATATGCCGAGTGCAAAGTACAGCTTCGGGCTGAACCGTTCCACAAACATTTCAACCAATTGCACAAAGGCCGCGATGACCGCTATGAAAACGATGAATTGCAGGTGACCAAGACCATACGGGACCAGGACAAAGTGATATATCACGTAATTGAGCATCGTTGTCATAATCATAACGAAAGTAACGGCCGTACCCAGGCCCAGCGATGTCCTTATCTGGCCCGAGCACGCGATAAACGAACACATGCCCAAGAAGTTCGTCAGCAGGATATTGTTGGTGAATATCGCCGCGATAAATATCACCCATGCCGATGTTTCGCTCATTATTTCTTCTCCTCAGGCTCCGGGCCCTTAATGGCGTTGAAAATCCCGATTACGATACCGAGTGCGAAAAACGCCCCGGGAGCCAGGATCATTATCTGGTTGGGTGTGTACCAGTCGGCGCTCAGCACCGTCCGTCCGAAAATTTCCCCGCTGCCTAACAGTTCCCTGAAAAAGCCGATGATCGCCAGCACTACCGCGTAACCGATGCCGTTGGCCAGGCCGTCAACTATGGACAACATCGGCGGGTTCTGCAGGGCGAACGCCTCGGCCCGGCCCATAACGATGCAGTTGGTGATTATCAAGCCGACGTAAGGGCCGAGCTGTTTCGACATGTCCCAATAGAAGGCCTTGAGGAACTGGTCGAAAAGTATCACGAAGGTCGCTATGATGGCGACTTCGGCAATCATACGTATCCGATGGGGCGTGTACTTTCGCAGCAGAGAGACAATTAAATTAGAGCCTACACAAACGAAGATAAGCGCCGCACCCATAACAAGCGAGTTCTCCAGGCGGTTCGTTACTGCCAGTGCCGAACAAATACCCAACATTTGAATCGCCAGCGGATTGTTTGCCCAGGCGCCCTCTTTCAGTGTCACCAGGCCTTTGCCCTGGCACAATCCCTTGGGCACGCAGGTCATGCAAGCCAACTGTTTATTGTCCGCCATTGCTATTGCTTCTCCTTAACAATGCTCTTTATGACCTCATTAAGCATCGCCTGCACTTTGTCACAGGTCATCGTCGCCCCGGTTATGGCATCGACTTTGTTCGGCGCCGGTTCGCCGCGGCTGCTGATGATAATGCCGGATTTCCCGGCTGCATCCACAATCGACTTGCCGGCGAACTGTTCTCGGAACCAGAGTGCGGCGATCTCACCGCCGAGGCCGGGGGTCTCTTCCTGTTCGTAAAATGTTATGCCTCGGATAGTCCTCATGTCCGGCTCCAGAGCCAGAAAACCCTTGATAGGACCCCACAAACCCGGACCCGAAAAACGAATAGCCACCGCCAAAACCTTGCCGTTTGCCTCGGCGCCAGAATAGACGTAAGTTGTAATATCTCCCCGTTTCTTTCCTTGCACATTTTCATCACGCATCTTGACCACTTGCTTGGACGATATCTCGGCCGGCAAAGGCACCTTTAACGCCAGAAGAATATTCAAGGCTTCTTCAGCCTCGGCGTTGGCCTCCCTATAAGGAGCGGTAAAGCTGGCCGCGGCGGTCAAAAGAAAGGCACAGACCGCACCGAGCACCGCAGCATAGCCGAGAGTATAAACGCTACCCTTCACTTCTAAGCCTCCTGATGCGAACCCCAACAACTATTTCATCGAGTATCGGGGCGACTATATTGCCCAACAGGATGGCAAATGTCACGCCCTCTACGTATCCGGTAAAATTCCGTATCAGCACCGTCACCGAACCGATTATTATGCCGTAAAACCATTTACCGGTATTGGTTATGGGGCTTGTCACCGGGTCTGTGGCCATGAAGAACGCACCGAAAAGCAATCCTCCGGCACACAAGTGCCACAGCACAGGGCCGAATGTCCCGGGCTGTGCGTAGTGAAGTGCACCGGCCAGCAATACGAACGAGCCGAGGATGCTTGCAACCGTTCGCCAACTGGCGACGCGTGTAAGCAGCAGAAACACGCCCCCGAGAATTATCGCAATAGCCGAAGTCTCCCCGGCACTGCCTGAGATATTCCCAAGAAACATTTCCCGGAGGCCGATGAATTGTCCCTGCTTGGCCATTGCCAGCGGCGTAGCTGAGCTTAGGCTGTCAACGGCTGAGGCGCCGGCGTACTCAAACAGCCGGCCGGTCAGTCCGTTTCCCGGTCCCAGCCAGCTCGCCGACATTTTCGCCGGATAAGCAAGCGCCAAAAAGCACCGGCCTACGAGGGCCGGGTTGAATACGTTGCGCCCCGTCCCCCCGAACAGTTCTTTGCCAATAAACACGCCGAACGCCACGCCGAGCCCGACCATCCAAAGCGGTAACGTCGGCGGCAAAATCAGCGGGAACAGCATTCCGGTAACAAGGAAGCCTTCGTTAATGTTCTCCTTTCGCACCATTGCAAAGACTACTTCGACCGCCCCCCCCGCGGCATACGAAACCAGTATCATCACGGCAAACCGCAGCCCAAAAAAGTAGAAAGCCGCTAATACGCACGGAAACAGCGCTATGACAACCATCGCCATAAAACGCTTGACGTCCAGCGGATCGCGAACATGAGGGGCCGTTACCGTCGTTGCAGACGGCGCAAAGAAGGCCTCGTCCAACGCCTCGAAAACAGGCTTGAAAACCCTCAGCTTACCGCCTTGTTCAAAACTGGGGCGAATCGCCTCAAAGACCTTCAGCAACCCTTTCACTCGCTTTTCTCCTCAACTGATTGTTTGCGTGCTTCTTCCTGACGTAACTGCTCTTGACGTATTTCTTCCTTTTCCTGCTCAATAAGTACTTTGGCGTCGATGAGCTGTTTTCTCAGGTCTATCTTCGACGGGCAGACGTATGAGCACAGCCCGCACTCCACACAAAGGTCCACGCGGGCCTCGTCGGCTTCCTCAATCAAATCCCGGTACAAATACTTGTGAATCAGGTGAGGCATAATACCGGCGGGGCAGACTTCTTCACAGAAATTGCAGGAGATACAGGGCCGGCCTTCACCGCGCATCGCCGTAGTAAACCGCTCGCGAAACTTCCCTCTTAGCGAGCTTAAGAAACAAACCGCATAACAGCTCCGGTCCCAGCCGGGCCTGGCAAAGCCAAAGAGTTCCCTTTCCTGCAGCTCGGGAAGAATTGTCAGTCCTCTGCACTCTGCGTCAACGCCCAGTGTTTCGGCTCCCAGCAGCTCACCGGTAAGTATGCCGCCGTTAATCAGTCGTGCGGCCGGCTCGGACACATACTTATCCCTGATGTCCTTCATTGGGTATCCGGGCATAACCTTAACGTGAGTCGGGGAATTAACGCCCGTTCCGCCGATTGAGATTATCCGGACCGTGCAGGGTTTCGTAAGTGTCAACGCCCGGTCGGTGGCCAGAACGCCCTCGGCTCGCACCGCCCAGACAGATCCATCACTGCGCTTAAGACCGAGCTTGCGTGCGAGAATTGCGAAGTCATCGTAAGGGTACGTAAGCGGTATCTCTAACATCTTCACCCACGCGTAGCCTCGTATGTGGTTTCGGACCAAATTCGCAAACTCAGACTCGATATCCGGCATCACGAGGTAAATTGGTTGATATTCCAAAAGGGACTGCAGTTGCTCCAGGCCCCTGGTGAAATTCAACAAGCGCTTGTGGAGCTGCGCATCTCCTCTGGCAACAAAAGGCTCCAGGCTCACGGTAGAAACAATTATCGCCTGCGGCGTTCCCAACGGGTCGGGCAGCGCCCCGGTGTAGGCATCATAGAAGAACTGCCACGCCCCCAAGGCCAGCAGTTTGTATCGCTTGATGCCCCCGGCGCCCATCTCTCGCTCAATGTGCTCCAACTCTTCTTCGGCCATATCGGCGCGCTCTTGGAGTTTGGCAACCTCTTCAAGCACGATATGGCCCTCTTTTTCTTTGAGCTGTACCCGCCCTGCTCGCGGCGCCAGCAAAGGCACCGCATAATTGTCGGGGTCTTTGGCCAGGATGTCGCCGCCGTTGACGCGCTCCCCGTCTTTGACGTACAGCTCACTGAACACGAAACGCCGGCTGCGCAAAGGCAGATAGAGCGCGTCCGGTTCCGGCATCACCGCGATCTGCCGCTCAGGTTTGCCCTCTAACAGTATGTTATAACCACCTCTGAAACGCATCTGATCAGTTCTCTAACCTTAACATTGTAATATTACTCATCCACCAACAGCCAAGAAGCTGGTCATTCTATAACATTAAGCCGTGCTGCTCAAGCCAAACTCCAAATTCCACGGCCCCCCCAAGCCACGGAAGGACCGAGTGTCTCAATTATAGGAATAAGAGGAGTAAGTGCAACTTTTTCCAACAGATGTTGCCGCTTTGGTGGCGGCAGGGTCCTTTACTGTCACCCAAAGACACTAAAATCGCCCACCTCAGCCCTGAGACTTGAAACGGGCATCGAGCTTGAAAAGTTGCTTGGCCGGCAGGTTTAGAACTTCTGAGTTCTCGAGCGACAGGGCCGAGCGAATCTGCTCAAGAATACTCTCGATTCGCTCATTGTCCGCCGCAATCATCGTGAACCAGATGTTGAATTGGTGCTCCCGCTGATAACTATGGGTCACTTCCGAAAACCGACTTATGATTTCCGCTGCCTGCTCAACACGGTCAGCTTCCACGCTTATAGCAGCTAAAGTACTGCTATAGCCGAGCTTGCGCGAATCGAGGCTTGCTCCGATCCTGCGAATTACCCCCTGATCGACCAGTTTCTCTACCCTCTCCCAAAGCTCATCACACGAAATCTGCAGTTTGCGCGCCAGGACTTCATAAGGCCTTTCGCTCAGTGGAAATTCGCTTTGCAGCACGTGGAGTATTCGACAATCCAGCTCGTCCATAGTCTGCCTCTCGACCGTATAGCACCCCCAAGGATTTGGCGGAACATTCGGCCATAAGTCACATATTCGCAGCCCGCTGCGAGGGCTTTCGTTGAGCCGGGTGCGTAGCGGCCGGCCGTTTTCACTTGACCCCGGCTGCGCAAGCAATTACTATTCTAATGAAAGGTCACTGAGGTGTAAAGGCAAAGATCGTTTGAACCAGTCGATTGGCAGCTCGTGCGGATGGCTTTTTGGGCAAAATTCTCATCTGTGAGAATTTTCAGTTTCTTTAGTTTTTTATGGAAAACACTTGTCTTGCAGGAAACTTTTGGTCTTGAACCCAGATGTCCAAAGGAAAGGTTTATCTCGTAGGTGCCGGGCCCGGTGATGTCGAGCTGATAACCCTCAAGGGCTATCGACTGATGTCCCAGGCGGACGTCATTCTGCATGACCACCTGATACCGGCCGAGCTGCTGGGTCTCGCCAAGCCGACCGCTGAAGTGATATCCGTCGGCAAATTCGCCGCCCGCCATACGTTGCCGCAGGATAAGATAAATGAACTGTTGGTGCAAAACGCCCGGAGCAATAAAGTCGTTGTCAGACTCAAAGGGGGCGACCCGTATCTCTTTGGCCGGGGCGGAGAGGAAGCCGAGGCTTGCGTTCAGGCAGGGGTGGACTTCGAGGTTGTGCCCGGTATTACCAGTGCGCTGGCGGCGACCTGCTACGCGGGAATCCCGCCCACCCACAGAGATTGCACGTCCAACGTCGCCATAGTTACCGGTCATCGCAAGGAAGAAAAGGAGCTCGAGATACCCGATGCAGGTACGGTTATCTTTCTGATGGGTGTGGCGAATATCGCCAAGATCGTTAATTCGCTTCTCAAGGCGGGCTGGCCGAGCGAAACAAAGATCGCCGCGATTGAAAAAGGCGCCTGCTACGACCAGAGAGTTGTCAAAGGAACTCTAAAAGATTTTATCGAGACCGCTAAGAAGGCAAAACTCCGCACACCTGCCATCTTCATCGTCGGCAAGGTCGTGGAACTCCGGGAAAAGCTGGATTGGTTTGGAAAAAAACCGAGGATACTTCTTCCCGGCACGCACCCTGAGAAATACAAACACCTCGGAACCATCATACACCGCCCGCTGATTAAACTCGTGCCCATTGATGATTACACCGCTGCCGATGCAGTGCTGAATAATCTTGCCCCCTATGATTGGATAGTGTTCACAAGCACAAACGGAGTAAAAATCTTCTTCGAGAGATTAAACGCCATTGGCCACGATGCCAGGGCCATTCATTCGACAAAGGTTGCTGCGATTGGCTCAACCACCGCCCAGATGCTCAGGGGCTTCGGCCTGCTGGCCGATATGCAGCCGAAATTGGAATCAAGCCTCGCCCTGCTCGAAGAGTTTGACAAAGTGGGCATCAAAGGCAAAAGGGTCTTGTTGGTCAAGCCCGAAGTCGGCTCGCCGGTGCTATTCGAAAAGCTCACCGCCGCAGGCGCCGATGTTGAAGTGGTGGTCGTCTATAAGAACATCGACATCGAGCCCGAACCCATCGACTTTGACTTCATCGATCAAGTATTGTTCACAAGCGCTTCGACGCTTCGGGCATTCTTGAAACAGTACGGCTCGGTCCCTGCCGGTGTGAAGGTGTATTGCCTGGGTCAGCCGACTCTGGACGAAGCAAAAAAACACAATATCCAGGCTGAGCTCCTGCCGTCGTAGCGCCAATCGAGCCTCGAACCGACAAAGGACTATTATGGATAGACCCAAATCCACTTCGTATTTCAGGATAATGGTTCTTGCCTTCAAGCTGCGGGATTGGTTATCGCCTCGTGAGAACGTCTTGAAAGAAGCCGATATAAAATCAGGATTTCGTGTGCTCGATTATGGTTGCGGCACCGGCAGTTACATACTCCATACCGCAGAGTTAGTGGGCAAATCGGGTATGATTTACGCCCTCGATATTCATCCATCCGCCACGCAGAGAGCCACGCAGATCGCATCGGACAATAATCTGGCCAACGTCAAAGCCATTCAATCCGGCTGCAAGACCGGTCTGCCCGATAACAGCATAGATGTAACCCTTTTATACGATACATTCCACGACCTGAGTGAGCCGGACAATGTGCTGAAGGAATTGCATAGAGTGTTGAAGTCAGGGGGAATCCTGTCCTTCAGCGACCACCACATGAGAGAACGCGCAATTGTCTCCGGCGTAACCAAGGCCGGCCTATTTAAGCTCTTGAGCAGGGGCAAGAAGACATTCACTTTCATCAAAGCGTGATTGGTGCGTGCACTTCGCACAGGCTTCAGCAGGTCATCTGGAATATGTCGCCGGATTGTCTTAATTCTTCTTGTTTTTCTGCGTCAAGGCCGATTTCTGTGTCTGTGAGGTAGCAGGCGGGGTCCGGCGCCCAGGGGTCGGTGAAGTGCAGGTCGGCCCGTACTCGCAGGCTCCCGCCGCAGGCATCGAAGAATTTGCAAAGCCTGCATCGACCCTTGATATACGCCCTTCGGTCCCTCAGGCCCTTTAGCAGCGGCTCATCCGGGTCGGTCCATATCTCGCTAAACCGTCTCTCATAGACACTTCCGAGGTCGTAATGCCCCCAGAACTGGTCGGGGTGGACGTTGCCGTTGAAATCGATACAGCCGATTCCCACTCCGCTGCTGTACAGCCCTCCGCCGTTCCAGGTAAGCAGCTTCCAGACGTTTTCGGCACGGGCAGGGTCCTGAGCGAGCAGTTTGAGGTACAGATAAACGCCGTCAACGTGATTATCGACGGTCAATATGTCGGTTTTTCGGCCTGCTTGCTTGTACTGCTCGGTCTTGGCCAATATCATCTCAATTGCGGCCCGGCTTTGGGCGTGCGTGAGGTCTTCGCTGCTGAGAGCCCCACCTCTGCCGCTGGGCACTAAGTGGTAGAAGCAGGCACGCTCGATCTCCTCTTTCTCGAAGAAGTCCAACAGGGCCTGTAAATCCTGGACATTTCTCTGCGTTAACGTTAATCTAAGGCCAATTCTCACCCCCGCCTCCCGGCAGTTTCTTATGCCTGTAACGGCCTTGTCAAAGGCGCCTTCGACGCCCCTGAATTTGTCGTTGATCGGGCCTATGCCATCGAGACTGATGCCGACGTATGAGACCCCTCGCTCCTTGATTTTCGCGGCTTTTTCGGCGCTAATCAGGGTTCCATTGGTCGAAATGACCGTGCGCAGGCCTTTTCCGCCCGCATATTCGATCAGCTCGAACAGGTCCGGCCGCATCAGCGGCTCACCGCCGGAAAACAATACCGATGGGATGCCGAACTCCGCCAGGTCATCTAAGATACCCTTCGCCTGGTCCGTTGAGACCTCGTTGGCCGGTTTTCCTACCCCGCTGTCGTTGTAGCAATGGACGCACTTGAGGTTGCACGTCCTGGTGATGTTCCAGACGACGATGGGGCGTCTTTCCGACGCCTTTTTGGGCACGATTTCGCCCTTTCTCTCACCGGAGCCTTTCCTGCCGTATCGAAGCCAGTCGCCCGGCGTGACCTGATCGCAATACAATTTACTGATATTTATCATTCGGCTATCGGCAGCCAAGTTTCTCTAATTGAACACAGGTAGGAGAACTAATGCCATTCTCCCACCCCTCGATAGCGGTAGGATCTTTCTTCATCCTATCCGCAACGTCCTCTATTAGGAGATTAGCCCTTTCTCTCACCCATTTTAGGATTTGAGGATTCAGTGGAATTGTCTCTTGCATAGAAGAAATCCAGGAATTACATTCCGTCTCATTCTAACAGCTATTATCGCAATTCAACTCGACATTTACAAGACATTTCTTGGAATTATGATCTTCAGCCACTACGACAGTAAGAAAAAGTGCGTTCTTCACACAAATATGTCGCTTTTCTTGTGTCTTTTGCGACACGGGATGCTGAACCTCCCGGGAAGTTGTTCACAATGAGATGAAATCTTGGTATTGTAGGGCTTAAATTGTACAGGAGTGCTTCAAAAAAGGTGTCAAAGCGTGCAGGAGCACCGTTTATGAAGTTAAATGGAAATCCCGATTGATATCTTGACCGGAGCACTCATGTCCACGACACAACAGCAAGGCAAGAGTCCCAGCCAGAGTGCCGTGGAGACACGATACCTGGTGATGCCACATCAGGCCAACCCGCGGGGCACGCCATTCGGTGGAGTCATCGTGGCGTGGATTGATATGGTCCCAGCGATGGCGGCCCAGCGGCATGCGGGCAAAGAGGTCGTCACCGCAGCTATCGACTCACTGATCTTCAAAGAGCCGATACGCATCGGCGACCAAGTTTGCCTGAGGGCGTCCGTCAACTACCTCGGCACAACATCTATGGAGGTCGGCGTGCAGCTCTCCCGCGAGGACCCGTATGCCGGCAACAGCGTCGTTGTGACGACCGCTCATCTGACGTTTGTAGCCCTCGATAAAGACAAAAAGCCCACCCCTGTTCCGCCGATAGTACCACAAACACAGACCGAAAAGATGCGCTACGAGAACCACAAGCTCCGCGTCAAAGCAAGAAAGGTGTTGCTCGGGCAAATAGCCGTCTCTATGGGTCTACACTCCCGTTTTCATCTTCATACTCGCAGGGGGGTTTACGACGAATTTCTTATGGTGTGTATTCCTCAACATCAAGAACCACACGGCAAAAGACTACATCAAGGTAGATAACGCCCCGCTTCTGAGCAACTACTTCTTCTCAGCTCTGGCGGGCATTACCTGGTATCTGCAGTTTATGTTCTACGGCATGGGCAAAACGCGTATGGGCGAGTACGACTTTTCAAGCTGGACTATCCACATGGCGTTCATCATAGTTTTCAGCAATATATGGGGCCTGATCTTCCGCGAATGGAAGGGATCAAGCCGACGCACACATCAGATAATAACCGCCGGGATAATTGTGCTCGTTGCCTCAACGGTTGTCGTCGGCTTAGGCAGTTATCTAAAGTCGCACGGCATGTGAAATATCTTGAGCAGCGCTGCAGAGGAAATCATATATGTCGAACAAAGAAACAATGACTTCGAGACAGCGGGTTGTAAAGGCCCTCAATCACCAGATTCCTGATAGGGTACCCATTGATCTGGGTGGCTTCCAAACCGGCATACACAAAAAAGCGTACATTGAGCTACTTGATTATCTGGGTATTTCAGATGAGATGAAAATCCTCGACCCTGTCCAGCAGCTTGCCAAGCCCTGCGAGGAGCTTCTCAATCGGTTCCACGTTGACGTCCGCTATATTTGCGCTCACGGTCCCGACAGCTTCAAGGGCGCAATCGAAAAGAATATGCGAAACGGCAGGCTCTGGCACGACCTCAAAGATGAGTTCGGGGTAGTCTGGTCTATGCCGGACGACCAGCATCTTTATATGGATATTTCGCACCATCCTCTGGCCGAAGCCACTATAAAAGACATCGCTGATTATCCGTTTCCCACAGGCGATGACCCAACGCGATTCACCGGCGTTCGCGAACAAGCACTCGAGTTGCGTCGCGACACGCCGTATGCGATATCCACGGGTATCGGCGGCGTCTATGAAATCTGCTGGTACATGCGAGGTCTGGAGCGATGGTTCCTCGATATGATGGAGAACCCCGCTTTTTGCGAGGCCCTCCTCGACCAGACACTCAAGTTCTGGCTGGATTACTATGACGGGTTTATGCGAGAAATAAGCGACCTGATTGACGTAGTGATGATAGGCGACGATATTGGCGGCCAGTCCGGCCCGCTCTTCTCACCGGAATTCTACCGAAGAATAGTCAAGCCTCGGCAGAAGACGCTGATCCGGCACATCAAGTCCCTGACCGATGCGAAAATCTGGTATCACACGTGTGGCTCTGTGATGCAACTGATTCCTGATTTGCTTGATAACGGTATCGACATCCTCAACCCCGTTCAGATCAGCGCCGACAATATAGACCCGCGCGCTCTAAAAGAGAGATTCGGCCGCGACCTTTCCTTCTGGGGCGGCGCTATAGACACCCAGCATGTTCTTCCTTTCGCAGGGCCTGCGGAGATAAAAGAACATGTGCAGAACAACCTTGAAATATTCAAACCCGGCGGCGGCTATATTTTCAACAATGTTCACAACATTCAACCCGGCATGCCACCGGCCAACATTGTAGCGATGTACGATACCGCTTATCACTACGGATTCTATTGATCTTTATCGCCTCCGCTCGCCGCAGACAGTGAAGCACTCTTACACAACAGCATCTTTCGCCCGGGATAGGGATTTGGCATTTCCCTTAACAACTAAACAATTAGGGACAGTCGTGAATGGCATGAAGATATGTACACATTGTTCACGCTCTCAAAAGGGCTTTTCGGATTTCGCCTCTTGGTCTGTTTAATAGGCCATATTCCTTTGGCCTGCGTTTGACCGCACGCGGCTCAGCGCGATTAGCCCGATTTCCAACTCAAATTTCGCCGAACTCCTCCGGCCTCTGTGGCGGTCAATCGTCGTTAGTCGTTCGCCTTCTGACTTCTGTCTCTTGATTTCTGTCTTCTCATTCCTCTGCGCTGACTGTGACCTCTGTGGCCAGACTAAAATCCTGTTATCTTGTCTAATGACTTCGTGCCTTAGAGCCTTCGTGGTGTCTTTCTTAACTCCAAAAACCGCTAAACTCGCGTATTGAAAAGGTCGATTCTCCTTCCGGTGTGCTGTTTCTTGAAGAAAGAGCAAATTTTCTTTGACAAGGCTCTTTGTAAATCGATAATTGACGAAAGGGTTTGTTATCGGATGTAGAAACTGATGCCAAAGGATTGGCTCGGCTGCCCGCACTTGGCGATCCGCCCGGGCGATAATAATGACGAACGAAACGAATTACGACACTATATTCGGCAAAATGGCCATTGAGCAGGGCCTGTGCACCGACGAAGAGCTGCGTCACTCCGTCGAGGAGCTAAAGGTCCGCAGCAAGGTCAATCCTATATTGCTCAAGGACCTTATGGTTGAGTTTGGGTTTGTCACCGACACCCAGGCCGAGAGGTTGAAGACGAGCATAAAGGAGAGCAAGGACGCTGCGCAGAAGATTCCAGGGTATAAAGTCCTCGGCAAGATCGGTGCTGGCGCGATGGCCGTTGTCTATAAGGCAAGGCAGTTGAGCCTCAACAGGATTGTTGCGATAAAGGTTCTGCCGAAGCGCTTCAGCAAAGACCCCGAATATGTCGCGCGCTTTTACAAGGAAGGCCAGGCCGCCGGAAAGCTCAATCACCCCAACATCGTCCAGGCGATAGACGTCGGCGAAGCAGGAGGGTACCACTATTTTGTGATGGAGTTCGTTGAGGGCAAGACAATTGCCGACGATTTGACCGCCGGCAACATCTTTGCCGAGCAGGATGCCATTGACGTCATAATTCAGGTAGCTCACGCCCTATCTCACGCCCACTCGCTTGGTCTTATCCACCGCGACGTCAAGCCCAAGAACATAATGATAAACAAGAACGGTGTAGTTAAACTTGCCGATATGGGCCTTGCTCGCGAAACAACGGACATCGAGGCCGCTCAAAGCGAGGCCGGCAAGGCTTACGGAACGCCGTACTATATTGCGCCCGAACAGATTCGCGGCAAGATAGACATCGACGGCCGCGCCGACATCTACGGCCTCGGAGCCACACTGTACCACATGTTGACCGGCCAGGTTCCGTTTATGGCGGAGGATTCCTCCGATGTTATGCGAAAGCACCTGAAGGAGAAGCTGATTCCGCCGGACCACATCAACACATCTCTGTCGGCCGGGGTCTCTGAGGTCATTGAGATTATGATGGCCAAGCACAAGAAGGACCGCTATAAGAACGTCGAGGAGCTGCTTTTGGATTTGGAGGCCCTTCGCAACGGTCAGCCGCCGCTGCGGGCGCACAAGCGATTTGACGTTTCCATGCTTGAGCAGTTGGAGAAGGGTGAAGCCGTTGAGGTCAGGGATGAAGTGTACGGCGGCGAGGCCGTCGCGAATTACCGGATTGCGGTGTTGATTCTAAGTACGGTCGCGGCGGTAATGTTCCTGATCATTGTTCTTCTTTTGGCATTTTAGCTGTCCACGTCGGCGGGGGCGATAGCGATTATTGGTCGAAAAATGGGGGTTGGTGGGAGATTTGGCCGAAGAATTCGGGTTTTTTCTTGCTCAATCTTGGTTTTTGGACTGAAAATGGGGATTTTGGGGGTGCGATTGGACACCTGGTTTTTAGGAATCGGGCCAAAAAATGTAAATATTCGTCCAACCCGTTAGTAGCGCTATATTTTTTTGTCATTTCTAAAGATTAAACGGGACACGGACCTGGCACCATGCTATATTTGCCGACATGATAGCCGTGACACAAGAAAACAGCTGTGGTAACCAGCAGGCGATCCCGGTGGGCGAAGGACTCGATTTGCAGC